>JBKJSI010000158.1:0-12532 GCA_046595915.1 Pirellulaceae bacterium | reverse complement strand
GAGGGCTGCGCAATGACGACAGAAGAGAAAGGTCTCAGCCCAAACAAGGTCGACCAGGAACTCAAAAAGCTCGTTGATGCACACTGGGTGCCGGGCCTTGCCGCCGCGCGGGTGACTACCGAAGGCGTCGTCAGCCAAGGTTGTGCGGGTTTGCGAAAACGCAAGTCAACCGAGAAGATCGAGCCGCAAGATCGATTCCATCTCGGCTCCAACACCAAGAGCATGACGGCGACGCTCGCAGCGATGCAGGTCCAGGAGAAGAAGCTCGGCTGGGACACGACCGTCGCCGAGATTTTCAAGCCGAAGGGCTACGAGGTCAACGAAAAGTTCGGCAAGGCGACACTGACGCAACTCTTGTCACACCGCGCGGGCCTGAAACAGATTTCTGGAGCCGAACCCGAGTGGACTAAGCTCGCCAACGAGTCGAAGGAGTCGGCCGAGAAAGCTCGGGAGGCCTACGTCCGGGCATTCCTCAGTCGTCCACCGAGCTACGAAATTGGAAGCAAATTCGAGTACTCCAACGAAGGCTTTATGATCGCGGGACACATGCTCGAAGTGATTGGCGGCAAGTCTTGGGAAACGCAGATGCGGGAGCAACTTTTCGAGCCGCTGGGGATGAAATCCGCCGGCTTCGGAGCGCCGGGGACGAAGAACAAAGTTGACGAGCCACTAGGGCACACAGGCTGGTGGAAGCCGGTCGAGCCGGGACCAGGGGCCGACAATCCAGCGGGGCTCGGACCGGCGGGAACGGTCCATGCGAGTCTCGAAGATTGGGGCAAGTTCATCTCCTTCATTCTCCGCGCGGCGCAGGGGAAGGAGGATCGCCTCGACGAGGAACATTACACCGTCATGACGACCGCTCCAGACAAACTCGAAGAGTACGCCCTGGGCTGGTGTACCGCAGAACGAGACTGGGCGGGCGGAAAAGCGATTTGGCATAATGGCAGCAATACGATGTGGTACGCCCTCGCCTGGCTCGCGCCCCAAAAAGGCTTCGCAGTGATCGCAGCCTGTAATCAAATGAGTTCCTGGGCGCAAAGTGCTTGTGACGACGCGATTGGGGTTATGATAAAGGCGACTTGACCAATTGGCTCTTTCGGTGTGACCACTCTTTGGCAAGACGATACTTATGAAAGCAACCCAATTCACCTGGCTCGGCCATGCCACCTGGAAGATCGAAACCGACGCAGGCGTGATCCTTCTCGATCCGTTCCTCAATGACAATCCTTCCGCCAAAATCAAGGCCGACGAGATCAAAGCCGACTTCATCCTGGTTTCGCACGGCCATTTCGATCACATTGCCGACGCCGCGTCGATTGCGAAGCGCTGCGACGCGACTACCGTCGCCAACTACGAAATCGCCGAGTGGCTGAGCAAGCAGGGCGTCCAAAAAACGATCGGCATGAACATCGGCGGAGCTACGACACTTCCCTTTGGCAAAGTGAAGCTCGTGCAGGCGATTCACTCGTCGATGTTGCCTGACGGCTCCTATGGCGGCGGTGCGGGCGGATTTGTCCTCGACCTGCCCGATGGCCGCGTTTACTTCGCGTGCGACACCGCCCTCTTCTCCGACATGAAACTGATCGGCGAACTAGGCATCGACCTCTTCGTCTGCCCCGTCGGCGACCTCTACACGATGGGCCCGGAGGACTCGATCAAAGCGATCCACTTCGTCTCGCCCAAAAAAGTCACTCCGACCCACTACAACACCTGGCCCCCGATCAACCAAGATCCCCATTCCTGGGCCGCCCTAGTGAAAACGCAAACGAAGACCACGCCGATTGTCCGTGCGGTAGGCGAAGCATTTGGTTTCGGCGATGAGTGAAGACATTAGCGCAAAACCATCACCGCCCGCCCCGATTGGCTTTGCGACCACGTTCGCGTGGCTCGTTTTGGTTTCACTGGTCACGCTCGTGTTCGTTTGCGACGCATTGCCCGCAATCGGCGCTAAACTACCCATCAACACCGACTTGGGAACAGGGCCGATGGCTTCGCTCTACCACCTGGTAAGCGATTACTTTTGGCCGGGAACTATCTTGCTACATGCAGGACTTGCAACGCTTTGGCTTGCATTTGGCCCATGGCGTTATTCCCTGCGAGTGCTCAGCGTGATCCTCTCCATGAGTGCGCGGGCCGCTTGGGTGTGGTGGCTTTACGGCGTTAAAGAGCCGAACCCGATGGAATTTGGCGAGCCCTTCAACGTCTGCGGCATTCCGATTTTCATGACGGCGGTCATCTGTATTAGCGCAATTGGATTTCGTGGATATCGAATGCAATTAGCAGCTCAACCGAAAACGAGCCCGCAGCTTCAAGTCGTGGATTTTCTGGCATGGATGACAGCGATAGGCCTACTACTTGCCCCTGCGCTGACGTTCTTTAAGGCGCTAACGCCTGAAGTGCAGTTGGATCGCATTACTTACAACACGACGATTGCGATGGCCTGGGCCGCGCTGACTTGGTTCAGTGCCATGCTGATTCGCGAGTGGCTAATCGAGGCGCCATTTTCTCGCCGATTACCGAGATTATGCTGGACACTGCTTGCGATCACTTTGATCTGCGGAATCCTGATCGTCAGCGCACGGCTAGTGTCTGAGATTGGTCCGCAAGACATGGCGTTTAATATTTTGGCCTATTTTCTGCCGTCGATGATATTCTGGTGCATGGCGATGGGCTGGACGCTGCGAGAACTGGGCATCCGACTTGACCCACGCCCGCGACGACGCTTCGTCAATCATTCCGCTGAAACAAATCGCTGATCGACTGATCATGATGAATGCGCTTGATCGCTTCCGCTAGGAAGGGCGCGACCGTGAGATAGCGAATCTTGTCGGGCATGGCGCCGTCGAGAATCGGGCAGACGGTATCGGTAACGACGAGGCTCGTGATCGGGGCCTCATTGATGCGCTCGAGAGCCGGGCCGCAGAAGACGCCGTGCGTCGCTGCGACGTGGATTTCTCTGGCCCCTGCTTTGTGAACGAGTTTCGCGGCGCCGGTGATCGAGCCGGCGGTGCTGATCATGTCATCAAACATGAGGCAGATTTTGCCGTCGACCGGGCCACCGATGATGTTCTCTTGCCTCGTCTCCATCGCGCTTTGGCGACGCTTATCGATAATCGCGAGTCGTCCGCCGAGTCGCTTGACGTGGCCCACCGCTCGCTTGGTGCTCCCTTCGTCGGGACTGACGATCACGATTTCGTCTTCTTTGAATCCCATCCGCAAAAAATATTCATTCAGCACCGGCGCGGCATAAAGATGGTCTACCGGCACATCGAAGAAACCCTGAATCTGCGCGGAGTGCAAATCCATCGTCAACACACGATCAGCGCCAGCGCGAGTGATCAAGTTCGCGACCAGCTTCGCGGTAATCGGAACGCGGCCCTCATCTTTGCGGTCTTGACGGGCATATCCAAAATACGGCATCACGGCAGTGATCCGCGAGGCGCTCGCCCGCTTGCAGCTATCGATCATGATCAATAGCTCGATCAAATTGTCATTGACGGGCGCAGAAGTCGGCTGCACCAAAAAGACGTCGCGCCCGCGAATATCTTCCTCGATCTTGCAGTAGTTCTCGCTGTCGGGGAATTTGCCCAGTGACGCTTCGCCGAGCGGCAAATTGAGAAACTCGCAGATGCTGCGGGCCAGCTGCGGATTGGCGCGGCCGCTGAATACTTTGAGTTCTCTCATGCGTTCTCAGTGCGTCCGGGCAGAGGGGAGTTCGCCGCGTGATCGGAGGGGTTCGCGGCGAAGCTTCGGGCTCGAAGGAATGATTTTAGTTGCTGGATTATTAGTAAGATAGCCGTTCCATTTCTATCTCCACGAGCCGCAGTTCGTCAGGCGTATTGACACTGAGGGCCTCGCACGGCTTGAGCACCGGCGCCGCCTTCACCACTTTTCCCGCTCGCTTCAGGATGCCGGGGCAATCGGTGAGGTAATACTCCTTTTGCTGATTTTGGTTGGTGAGTTGCCCCAGCGCCCAGAGTAGATCGGGCCCGTGGAACAGATAGGTGCTCATATTCACCTCGGTAATCTGCCGCTGAGCCTCGGTGGCGTCCTTTTCTTCGACGATCTGCTCAAACTCGCCGCCCGCATCCCGCACAATCCGCCCCAGGCCCTGGGGGTCATCCTTTTTGAGCGTTCCCAGAATGCACGCCGGACGATTCGCGTCATCCTTCGCGTCATATTCGGAGAAGAGCGCCTGAAGGGACGAGACCTGCGTCATCGGTGAGTCCCCCGCCAGCACGAGCACGGGCCCCTCATGCCCCGCGAGCTGCTCTTTCGCCATCATCACGGCGTGCCCCGTACCGAGCTGCTCCGTCTGCAAAGCAAACTCGACTCGCTTCCGCGGCGCGAGCGCCGCTTTGACATCCTCCGCCCGATAGCCAACGACGACGATTTGCTTTTGCACATCCAGCTGATCGAGCACATCCAGCACATAATCGACGAGCGGCCGCCCCTTCGCTGGGCAAAGCACCTTCGGAAGCGTCGAATTCATCCGCTTCCCCATACCAGCCGCAAGAATGACAGCGATGCGATGAGTTGCCATGCGTTCTCAAATCCTTACGAAGCAAGTCTTTTCCAAGGGCAGGCCAGATTTTGGCGGAAACGGGAAAAGAATCGAAGGGGGCTATTCGCGATGACGAACTATCCAGTGCGGTTGACCGATGCGTTCGAACTCAATGTTGCCTTCGGCGGCTCGTTTGGCGTACAATGTACGGATACGCCTTTATTGCGGAGTCAGGCGAATGGTGAGCCCAAAACTGGAAGAGTTCGTGCGAGTCGCGGAAGAGATCTACTCCCAGCGGCTTCGTTCGATTTTGGAGCATGACCACCTCAATGAGTTTGTGGCAATCGAACCGGAGTCAGGCGAATACTTCCTGGGGAAGACGCTGAGCGAGGCAACAAAGTCAGCCCGCAAGCATTACCCGAACCGATTGACCCATGCCATGCGAATCGGCCACAAGACGGCGATTCATTTTGGAATGCAACTTCGATGATCGGTCATGTCGATCAAGAGGGTCGAGCACTCATCAATATCTCCGTTCGGCCATCCGATATCGCCGCCGCCCACGAATTCGACACGTGGATCGACACGGGCTTCAACGGTGAATTGGTATTGCCGCAAAAGGTAATCGACGACCTCGCCCTCGAAACATCTGGAACCCTCAAGGCGGTTCTGGCGGATGGCTCGGAAGTCGTTCTACGACGATACGTTTGCATGGTGGATTGGTTTGAAGAGCTGCGCGATTTGGAAGTGATCGCCAATGAAGGCGAGTTCCCCTTACTCGGAGTCGGCTTACTACTGGGCCGCGACCTCAAGATTAGCTACCGCGACGGCAGCCTCTCTATCGAGTAACTGCTTAGCCATGACGCGACCGTGTAGCGTGACCTCACGGCCAAGGTGGCGACACATTCGCACCATTTCCCGCGAAACAGAAGGAACCTGTCGCCACGATTCGGATGGCACACGGCCGCGAATTCAGTGAGAATGCTCCGAGGGTCTGTGACATGGCTCGACGCTGAAATGCTTGCGAAACCTCCGGAGGACCACCATGTCTGAAAATCCTTACGATCCACCGAAGTCGCCTGAAGGCGCCCAGCACCCGCGCCGTACAACATCGGGTAGCATTGTCGCTTGTGTCGTGCTTTTGCTTCTCTCGATTCCCGCTTCGATCATTGCGTTTTTGGGCGTCTGCTTCGTCGCGGCGAGCGCGACAGATGCAATCGGCATCGGCAAGGATTACGATCCCTTGATCGCGGGTTTATGGATTGGGGCAATTAGCGGAGTCGTGGTCTTCGGATTCATGATCTGGGCGGCAGTACGGGCGCTTTGGCGGAAGTGAATCTGAGATGGTGGCATTTCGACGCCTATTTTTCCTGAGATCATGCGATGAGCGATTCGCGACGCCAAGAATTGAAGCAAGCTTATGCCGCCGACGAGTTCGCGACGGTTGTCGCGATTGGCGAAATCAATTCAGCCTCCGAAGAAGGGAGAGGTTTTCGCTGCGAGAAGTGCGGCATGGAGATTCAGGTCACGTCAGATTGTCGCTGCCAGGGCGACGACCATGTTCATTTCCACTGTTGCGGGCAGGAATTAGTGAAGAAGTCTTAATTCGCGATCGGAATCCGTCTGAAGCCGTTGAGGATGGGGCGAGCCAGCAGGAGTCGTGGCGACAGGTTCGGTTTTTTTCTCGGCAGGCTTCAGGATTTGTCGCCGGTCTGAGCGGCCAAATGGATTGCAGCGGAAATGGCTATCGGGTTGCAGGTCGGTCGAAGCGATCAGCTTCGATTTCCACGCCAATCGCACTCCCTACCAGTCCACCGGAATCCTCACTGGCGATGATCTTACGACTGGGCAAGGGTGGTTTATTGCTTTGTTGGCGCAAGTCCTTTTGTGGACTAGAGTTACCGATCGTCACAGTTCGCTGATGCTGCGCGGTTTTGGCCTTTCAGGAAGGTTGTTTCGGCAACAAAAGCCCCCTTCCGATTTTTGGCCTAAACCGCCTATACTGCTTAGTTCGCGACGAACGGAAAGTCTTTCGCTGCAATGACTTTCGTACTGGACTTTCACGTTTGTTAGGACCATTAGCGCCGGGGTTTGTGGGTGATCATCATACTACGTTCGGGCGTTTCTGACGCCCAAATCAATCATGTCATCGGTCGGATTGAAGAACTCGGCCTCACGGCGCACCTCAGTCGCGGGACTTACCGCACGATCGTGGGTGTGATCGGCGACGAGACCAAAGCCAACATCGAGACCTTGCGCGCCATCTCCGGCGTACAAGATGTGATGCCGATACTGCCGCCGTATAAGTTGGCGAGCAAAGAGGCGCACCCGCAGCCGAGCATTGTCGAAGTGGGGCCGGTCAAAATTGGCGGCGGATTTTTGGCGATGATCGCGGGGCCCTGTGCGGTCGAAGAGCCGGAGCGGATGGATGCGATCGCGGCGGCGGTGAAGAAGTCGGGCGCGAATATCTTTCGCGGCGGCGCCTATAAGCCGCGAACCAGCCCTTATGCCTTTCAAGGCTCGGGCGAAGATGGGCTCAAAATCCTGCGCGATGTCGGCGACAAGTATGGCATGCCGGTTGTGACCGAAGTAATGGACCCGCGCTGCGTTGAAATCGTCGAGCGTTACGCCGACATGATTCAGATCGGCGCGCGGAACATGCAAAATTTTGTGCTGCTCAACGAAGTCGGCGACACCCGTAAGCCGGTGCTGCTGAAGCGCGGCATGAGTGCGACGATTGTCGATCTCCTCATGAGCGCGGAATACATTCTGGCGCGAGGCAATTCACAGGTCGTGCTCTGCGAGCGCGGCGTGAAAGGCTTTGATAATGTGACGCGAAATCTCTACGACGTGGCGGCGGTGCCGGTCGTGAAGTCGCTGTCGCACTTACCGATTATTGTTGATCCGAGTCATGCGACCGGGAAACCTGAATTCATTGGACCTTGTGCCTTGGCGGGCGTCGCTGCCGGGGCCGATGGCGTGCATATCGAAGTGCATGATTGCCCTGAGAAGGCGAAGTCGGATGGGCCTCAGGCGCTGCTCCCGAAACAATATGACGAGCTCGTCGGTCAGATTCGCAAGATTGCGGAGGTCCTGGGCAAAACGATTTCAACTCTGCCGGAAGCGGCGCTAGCAGGAGGCCGCTCATGACAAATCGAAAACCGTTTATCGCTGGCAACTGGAAGATGAACCTTTCGAAGGCGGAATGCATTTCGCTGGCGCAAGGGATCGTCACTGGAGTTGGCGCAGTCGCGAGCAAGATCGCGGGCGGAGTGGAACTGGCCGTTTGTCCGCCATCGCCTTATCTCGACGCGGTGGCAAGCATCGTCAAAGGCTCAGCGATTGGGCTGGGCGCGCAGAACCTTTATTTTGAAGCCAATGGCGCGTTCACCGGCGAGATCAGCGCCGCGATGGTGAAGGATATTGGTTGCCAATACGCGATCTTGGGGCATAGCGAACGACGTTTGATTCTTGGTGAGACCGACGCGGTTGTTTTCAAGAAGACGATCGCCGCACTGGCCGCGGGTCTCATTCCGATAGTTTGCGTGGGTGAAACGCTGGAGCAACGCGAATCGGGTAAAACGACCGATGTGGTTCGCTCGCAGTTCCTGGGCTCCGTCGGCGAACTGAGCAAAGAGCAAGCCGCGAAAATCGTGCTCGCCTACGAACCGGTTTGGGCGATCGGTACGGGCAAAGTGGCAACGCCTGCTCAAGCCGAAGAAGTGCATGCCGATCTTCGCAAGTTGATCACTTCGCACTTTGGCGCCGCGATCGCCGATGGCATGCGGATTCAATATGGCGGCAGCGTGAAACCGGATAATGCGAAGGAGCTGCTCGGCCAGCCCAACATTGATGGGGCGCTGGTCGGCGGGGCTTCGCTGAAGGCCGATAGCTTTCTGGGAATCGCGGCGGGACTTGCTTGACGCTCTTCACCGCTTCAACTCTTCAATAACAACAAAATTTAATAGACGTTCAAGGATTGATGACGATGGACATGCTTCAATACGTTTTTGGCCCGCTCCTGTTCATGACGAGTTTCTTCCTGATCGTCGTGGTCTTGCTGCAACGCGGTAAGGGCGGCGGGCTCGTTGGTGCGCTGGGTGGCTCGGGCGGACAGAGTGCGTTCGGCACCAAGTTCGGCGATCGCCTCATGTGGGTCACCTATGGTGTCGCGATTTTTTGGATTCTGCTCATTCTCCTTTCGATTTTGCTGCTCTCAAAGCCAAGCGATCCTACGGCGGGCGTTGAATCGTCGGACAAGACCAAACTAACGAGCGATCCCGCCGCCGACGAAGCCGATAAAAAAGCTGACGCGGCGAAGGAAGAAGCTGCGAAGGAGACTGCTGAAAAAGAACCAGCGGCGCCCTCAACCGACGCCAAGACGGAAGCCGAAAAAACGCCTGAAGAGAAGGCCGCCGAAAAACCGGAAACCAAGTCCGAAGAGAAGAAGGAAGAAGCGGCTAAGCCAGATGAAGCCGCCGCCAAACCAGCCGATCCCAAAGCCGAAACGCCGGCGCCGAGCGGTGATGCGCCTGCGAAACCTGCGGAAGATCCAGCGGCCAAGCCCGCCGATCCGAAGTCCTAGTTTGGGCGGCGCGAAAGAAATTTCATTCGTCCAGCAGAGACGTCATCGCGAGTTTGGCGTCTCACTCTAAATCGTCTATTGTAGGAACCGACTATCGTGCTACTCAGTATGACCGGACATGGCGAATCGCGGCGCGAATCGCGCCTGCTGACCGCGACGGTCGAGGTGCGCACGATCAATAGTCGCTACTACAAACTCAATCTACGCGGCGGCGAGACGATCATGTCGCTCGAGCCGCGCATCGATGCGGTCGTGCGAAAGCATGTGCGTCGCGGTGGCGTGACTGTCAACCTTCGCATCGATCGTGAATTGTCGCTCGATGACTATCGATTCAATTCGGCGGTTCTGCTGCACTTTCGCCGCGAGGTCGACAAGCTTTCAGCCGAGCAAGGTTGGGCGGAACGGGCGACGCTGAGTGATTTGCTGGCGTTACCTGGTGTTGTGTCCGAAGGCTCGACCCATGTCGGCTTCGATGATGAACACTGGGCCGTGGTTGAACAGACGCTCGATGAAGCGCTCGTCAAACTCACTCGCATGCGTGAACAAGAGGGCCAAGCGATGGCTCGCGACCTGCTTGATAATTGCAATCAGATTGCTACGGAACTGGCCGCGATCGAGCAGCGAGCGCCAGGCGTTGTTGATTCTTATCGCCAACGCATTACCGATCGCATTGCCAAACTCATGGCTGAGCAAGGTGTGTCGCTGCAAGCAGGCGACCTTGTCCGCGAGGCTGCGATCTTCGCTGAGAAGACCGACATCGCTGAAGAAGTCGTCCGACTCAAAAGCCACTTGGCCCAGTTCGATACTTTCATCCAAGAGAAGGAAAGCAGCGGGCGCAAGCTCGATTTCCTGACTCAAGAAATCTTCCGCGAGGCCAACACAATCGGTTCGAAGGCGAACGATTTGGAGATTGGCCGCCGAGTGATCGAAATGAAGGCTTCCATCGAACGGATTCGAGAGATGGTTCAAAATGTCGAGTGACACCAACGTTGTCGCCGGAGTTGCGACTAGAAACGACTGGAAAAACGCAAGCGTGAGTTCTCCATCAACGAAGCTCAAACTGCTGATTATCTCGGGCCCCTCGGGCGCGGGAAAATCGACGGTCGTGCGCGCTCTCCTCTCCGCCTATCCGCATCTGGTGCAACGCAGCGTTTCGGCCACGACGCGCTCGCCGCGCCCCGGTGAGGTTCCCGGCGTTGATTATCATTTCTGGACCAAGGACCAATTCCTCGCCGAGCGCGATAAAGACGCCTTCCTGGAATACAAGGAAGTTTTCGGGCGCGGCGACTGGTATGGCACTCTTCGCCGCGAAGTCGAAGCAGGCACCAAAGCCGGCCGCCGAGTGCTGCTGGAAATCGACGTCGAAGGCATGAAGGAAGTTCTCGATCAGGATGTCGATGCGCTCACCGTCTTCATTCATCCCGGTTCGATGGAGGAATTGGAAAAACGGCTTCGCGCCAGAGGCACCGATTCGGAAGCAGCGATCGAGCGACGACTTGAAGTCGCTCAGCGGGAAATGGACGCCCTGCCGCTTTTTCAATATGAAGTGATCAACGACGACAAAGAGAAGGCGGTTACCGCGATCGCCGAATTGCTCGCCAAACAACATTTGACAGACCAAGTTTGCTAACGCAGGAGAATGCGTCCTATGCATGAAGAATTGAAAGAAGAAGCGATCGTCAACAAAGTGGGCGGGCGTTTCAAGCTCTCCACTCTCATCCAGAAACGATTGGTGCAACTCAATCAAGGCAGCCGACCGCTTGTCGATGGATTCAAGGATAAGATGACGATCGTCATGCAAGAAATTCTGCAGGACAAGATCTTCTTGGACACGTCGAACAACGTGAGATTGCTCGGTATGCCTGGACCTAATGCGACGCCTGAACTTGATTTCGGTGACTAGTTTTCGGTGACTCAGAACGTCCGAGATACCTCGCATGGAGAAGCCATCAATGACGACAACGCCGCCCCGCGTTTCTGAAGTCATTATCGGCGTCTCTGGTGGTGTTGCTGCGTTCAAGACTGCGGCGCTGGTCAGCCAACTCGTGCAGAACGGAGTCGGCGTCAGTGTGGTGCTGACTCCGGCGGCGAAGGAGTTTGTTGGCGTGGCGACTTTCGCCGCGCTATCGGGGCGGCCGGTTGCTGAAAAGGTTTTCGATCCCAGTGCATTTCCGCTTGGCGCTCATATCACGCTCGCCGAACGGGCGCAGTTGTTTTGTGTTGCGCCCGCGACGGCTGACTTTCTTGCGAAGGCCGCACATGGCTTTGCTGATGATCTTTTGAGCACGCTTTACCTGGCTTTCGAGGGCCCGGTGCTTTTTGCGCCGGCGATGAACTCGGAAATGTGGTCGAAGGCCGCGGTGCAGCGGAATGTTGAGCAATTGCGGAGCGATAAGGTTCATATTATCGACCCCGAGGATGGCTGGTTGAGTTGTCGCAAAGTTGGCGCGGGTCGCATGGCTGCGCCTGAGAAGATTTTGCATGAGATTCTGCTTCGATTGAAAACTATCTAGCTAAGTAGCACCGATTAAGTGGCAACCCGCGATGGCCCGAATCTTGATCACCTCCGGTCCGACGCGGCAGTATCTTGATCCGGTTCGGTATTTGACGAATGGCTCTAGCGGACGGATGGGGGCATCGCTCGCACAGGCCGCGATTGATTTGGGGCATGAGGTCGAAATCGTCAGCGGGCCTGTTACGGTGGATTATCCGGCGGCAGCGAAGGTTACGCCGATTATCTCTACAGAAGAACTTCTCGAAGCGTGCCTCAAGCTTTTTCCCGATTGCGATGGGCTTATCGCCGCCGCCGCTCCGTGTGATTATCGGCCTCGTGTTGTTGAGACTCACAAGATTGCGAAGACTGGCGCGCCGCTGACGCTGGAGCTGATCGAAACCCAAGATGTCGCCGCCACGCTTGGCGCTCAGAAGCACTCGGGACAATGGACGGTCGGTTTTGCGCTGGAAACCGATGATCAGCGATTTCGAGCAATTACCAAGCTTGAAAAAAAGAACTGCGATCTGATTGTTCTTAACGGTCCGCAAGCGATGGACTCGCTTGACAATGAAGTCGAGATCATCAATCGTGAAGGCGCTACCGTCGGGCAGTTTCATGGATCGAAGGAAGACGTTGCGAAGGGTATTTTGAATGTCGTGCAAAGTCTCTTGATCGCCAATTCGAGGCGTTAGGTTCATGACACCTTCGCGACTTCCTCCGGGGCAACAACTCGCCGCGCCTGGCAAGTGGCCGCTGGTTGGTGAGCGAGTTCCGCCTCCCGCTCCAAGTATCTGGACGGTTGAGATTACGGGGCTTGTGGAATCGCCGACGACTTGGACGCTTGATGAACTTCGGTCTCGTGAGCCGACTGAACTAGTCATCGAAATTCACTGCGTTACGCGCTGGTCCAGACTTGTGATGCGCTTTCGCGACGTGTTGATGACTGATC
>JBKJSI010000128.1:0-9922 GCA_046595915.1 Pirellulaceae bacterium | reverse complement strand
TCTCCCGCCTTGTTCTTGGTCTAATGCGAAAAATCCCGGGGGCTTGGGGGCAGAGCCCCCAAAGAAAGAAAACTCGTACTTCGTTCCTTCGTTCTTCAACACTTCACTAAGCTAAACAAAAGACGCGATTCCACACTTTCGGCTGGGCCAGAACATCTCGCTCTTCTGTGCTATCCGAGAGAATCTCAACAATGAAATCGGGGACCGGAAACCACATCGTGTCAGGTTGAAAGTGCTTTGCTTTATCTTTTGCGAAATAACAGAGACCGGTTTGTAGTCGTTTCGGGTAAATACGCAGACTGCTAAGCCAAATAGCACTTCTCCATATGAATCGTCGTAACAATGAAAGGAAAGCCTTGCAAGCAAATTGCCCGAGGCACTCATGTGGCCATGAGTGCGCGGGGCATGGAAAATAGTCTCACCATTGATGAACTCCATCTTAAAATCATCGGACATCATTTGATAGAATTCACGACGGCGCTCGCTCTCTTCGGTGAGTTCTTGCCTGATGACGACCTCGGTCAACGGCAATCGCGGCGAATTATAGATGGCTTCGAAATGGCAGTGACTCGACATGCGATTAGGTTACGACGAGAATGGCGGCAATTCAAGACTTTTGGAGTGTAAGAAAATGGTCCGATCAAAGCTGCGGCAGTCGTTTCTCTCTTCGACACTAATTGCTTTGCTGCTGGCAGTTTTACTTAGCTTCCCATGTCTATCGCGGGGTCTATCGCGGGCGCAAGATCCCAAGCCGCCGGAAAGTGTGGCGACGGCGAACGCACTTGCATTTATCGACTTGCTGGCGGCCGGTGATTTTGAGAAGGCGGCGGGGACGTTGGATGCGGGGATGGCGAAAGTGATGTCGGCGAAGCAGCTGACAAAGGAATGGGAGTCGGTTGCCATACCAGGTGGGAAACTGAAGTCACGCAGTGTGCTGAAGGCTGACAAAGTGAAGCAAGGTAATGTTGAGTATGAAGTAGTTTTCGTCGCCTGCGAATTTGAAAAAAGGCCGATGGAATCGAAATTGGTTTATGCGCCCGACGGAAAGCTCTCGGGGATGTTTTTTCGTCCGGCCAAGCCGAAGTTTGCTGGCAAGGAAGAACTCTGGCTGGGTGAATTGAATGCGAGGCTCACGAAGCTGCGCATTTTGATTCACTTGGGGAAGAACGCAGATAAGAAAGATATTGCCACTTTTGATAGTGTTGACCAGGGTCAGAAGGGCATTGCCTTCGACATGGTGACGATCGATGGAAAGAAAGCCAAATTCGAGCTCAAGCAGGCGGGGATTGTTTACGAAGGAGAGTTCAACGAAGGGCGGACTGAGTTCTCGGGAAATTGGAAGCAAGGCCTTATCCCTCTGTCGCTAAAGCTCAAGCTGGTGGATGTGGAGCCAGATGTGAAGCGGCCGCAAACGCCGAAAGGGCCGTTTCCGTATGATGAGATTCAAGTGAACTACGACAGTTTATCGCCGGACGTGAAATTGGCGGGAACGCTAACGGCGCCCAAAGGGAAGGGCCCGCATCCAGCAGTGCTGCTAATTACGGGATCGGGATCGCAGGATCGTGATGAGACAATTTTTGGTCACAAACCTTTTTTTGTGATAGCGGATTACTTGACTCGGCGCGGCATTGCCGTGTTGCGCGTCGATGATCGCGGCGTTGGCGGTTCGAAGGGAACGCTTGAAGCGACGTCGGCTGACTTTGCTGAAGATGTGAAGGCGGGCTTAGCATTCTTAAAGTCACGGCCAGAAATTGACGCCAAGAAACTGGGGCTCCTTGGCCATAGCGAGGGTGGGCTGATTGCGCTGATGGTGGCTGCCGAGTCGAAGGACACGGCTTTTATCGTGCTATTAGCCGGGAGTGCGTTTACGGGAAAGGAGATTTTGTTTCAGCAGGGCGATGCGTTAATGAAGGTGTCAGGAGCCACTGAGAAGGAAAGGGTGTTGCAGCGACAAATTCAGGAAAGCCTGTTTTCGATTGTTTCCTCAACGGCAGATGACGCGGCGGCGCACAAGGCGATGCAGGAAGCGGTCGCTGAATTTGCCAAGACACAGGACGAAGAGACTCGCAAGAGGCTTGAAGAGAATGAACAGGCTACCAAGAGTGGCTACGCCACGCTGACGGGGAAGTGGTTTCGGTTCTTTCTGGATTATGACCCCGCAAAAGCGGCTGAGCGCGTCACGTGTCCCGTGCTCGCTCTCAATGGCGAGAAGGATTTGCAAGTGTTGCCCAAGGAAAATCTTGGTGCGATTTCTGCTGCACTGAAGAAGAGTGGAAACAAGGATTTTGAAGTGCGTGAATATCCAAGACTCAATCACCTGTTTCAGACCTGTCAAACCGGCGCCGTCAGCGAATATGGTCAGATTGAGGAAACGATTTCGCCGCAGGTGCTGGAGGATGTTGGAGCTTGGATCTCGAAGCGGATGCCGGGAAAATGATTCGATTCGCCTTCCTCAAGCGACGACAATCGCGAAGCATTCTTCAAGTGACTTTAAACGTCACACGATGCGGCGCATTAAAAAGATACCCCAACGCATTCCAATTCGGCTCGAGCGGCTGGATATCGCCTTGGGTTCCGGTAGCTCGAACGCCGAGCGTATGCTCACCTCGTGGTAATTTTACGGTTGCGGACCACTGTTCCCAGCAAAAGGCTTCGCCGAGCGATTCCAGTTTCGCCTCGCATAGGACGGTGTTGTCGCTCTTCAAAATTTCAACTTTGGCAATACGATCAAATCTTCCTCCGCGTGGGAGCGCAATGCCCCTGAGTGTGAACTCGCCGAATGCGACACTCGCGGCCGGCGCTGGATCGCAAATCAGTGAATTGATCGAATACTCATAAATCGGCTCCGCCGCCGCAAGGGATTCCGGTTTCGTATCGGCAACGATTTTGTAATTCTCAGAGACGTAGTGATTTGGACTCGGCTTGTCGCTAACAACGATCTTCCCTAGCCACTTTACGCTTCGAGCGCCGATGTAGCCTGGCACAATCGCCCGCACAGGTGAGCCATGGTCGCGCGTTAACGGTAGGCCATTCATCGACTGGGCAAGCATCGTCGTGCCATCCATTGCCTTGGCGATTGGAATCGATGCCCCAAATGACGTTTCTCCGCCGGATTTCATCTTGCAGCGATCGATCGACTCGAACCACACATGCTTCGCTTCGCGCTGAATGCCAAGCGAACTGAGGACTCTTCCAAGATCGACGCCTCGCCAAGTGGCGTTTCCAATCGCGCCGGTTGTCCATGGTGTTCCCGAGACTTTCTTGATCTGACCCATCTCGGTGCGGCGATTACCGGCGCACATTAAAACGGCATTGCGTTCTTCTTCACCAAATTTTCGTCGTAATTCAATCAGCGAAATTTTTCCTGGACGATCAATGAGACCTTCAAAAGAAATCTCATGGTCATCATCATGTCCCGAGGGCACGTTGCCATTCGTGCGGACATAAAAACTCTCGGCCGGCGTAAAGTAATCCTCGATCAACTCCGAAAGCGGCGCTTCTGCATTCAGAGGCGATTCAGTGAGAATGCGGAGTTTACGTGCGGCAAGTTGTCGTGCTTGTGCGATCTGCGCCGGCGACAATGTCGAAGCCAACCCAATCGAAGAGATCCCGAGTTGAATACAGCTTCTGCGCGACAAACGGAGATAGTTTTTCGTCATGATCAAACTCCAATTCCCAGTTTGAAACCGCCATATTATCGCAAAAACGAGGAGGTTCGCCCCCTGCAATCCCAAGATTCGGCCAATTCCCCTACAATACTGTTCTCCCACGTCCTTCAACGGAGTCTGCCCCATGTCCCTCCTCACTGAGCTCAAGAAATACACCATCGTCGTCGCTGATACCGGCGATATCGAAGCGATTGCCGCCAGCAAACCCCAGGACGCGACGACCAATCCCTCGCTCCTCCTCAAGTCTGCTCAGCAACCCCAGTATCGCCACCTCGTCGATGATGCGCTTTCCAAAGCCGGTAGTGGAAATACCGAGCGCTTTATGGATCAGCTCTTCGTCAATTTTGGCTGCGAGATATTGAAACTCATTCCCGGGCGCGTTTCCACTGAGGTCGACGCTGGCCTCAGCTTCGATACCGCAGCAACGATCGCCAAAGCGAAAACACTCATTGGCCTCTATCGCGAAGCGGGCATCGATTCCAACCGCATTCTGATCAAGATCGCGAGCACATGGGAAGGCATCAAAGCCGCCGAACAGCTAGAAAAGGAAGGCATCCATTGCAATCTCACGCTGCTATTTAGCTTTGCGCAAGCAGTTGCTTGTGCCGAAGCTAAGGTGACGCTCATTTCGCCCTTCGTGGGCCGTATTTACGATTACTACAAAGCTCAAAAGAACGCTGAAATCGCACCGCAAGATGACCCCGGCGTGAAAAGCGTGACCACGATTTACAATTACTACAAAAAGTACGATTACAAGACGCAGGTCATGGGCGCGAGCTTTCGCCGCGTCGAACAAATCCTCGACCTGTCGGGATGCGATCTTTTGACCATCAGTCCCGAACTTCTCAGTGAGCTTTCTTCGAAGGAAGGCACGCTCAATCGAAAGCTCTCCGCGCCTGATGCCAAGGCGATGGACATTCCGCGCGTCCATTTAGATGAGAAGACCTATCGTTGGATGCACAACGAAGACGCGATGGCGGTCGATAAGCTTTCCGATGGCATTCGGAAGTTTTATGCGGATGCTCGGAAGTTAGAGCAGTTTGCTGCGAAAAGAGTGGCGGCTGCTGTGTAGCGGCGGAGCGAAGGCGCTATCGGCTCGAATCGAGCGTGACGCCCGATTGCTTAAGTGCTTTGTAGGAAACGACTTACGCACGGCGACCTTCCGTCGCCAAACAAAATGGACGATTTGCACGATTTTCAGTGAACAATGTGGGCGATAATGCGGTATCATCTGAACGTTTTGAACGATTTCCATGCTCGGCCCAAAAGTGGAATTTGTCCCTCTGGCTGCTGTGTAGCGGCCAATCCACGGAGTGGGGCGAGCGTGAAATGAAGTCGATTTGAAGCCAAGGAGTATTTGTGATGCTGCGTCGAAGCCTGTTGGTATGCGTTCTGGCCCTCGTTGCCATGCCCGCGTTTGCGGAAGAGAAGAAGGACATTGTGGACACGGCGGTAGCCGCCGGTTCGTTCAAGACTTTGGCCAAGGCCCTCACGGAAGCCGGCCTAGTCGAGACCCTCAAGGGCAAAGGCCCCTTCACTGTCTTCGCACCTACTGATGAAGCATTCGCCAAGCTTCCTAAGGAAACCCTGGAAGCGGTTCTGAAAGACAAGAAGAAGTTGACCGCGATCCTGACCTATCACGTCGTCTCCGGCAAAGTCATGGCCAAAGACGTCGTGAAATTGCATGAAGCCAAAACGGTCAATGGCAAGGAAGTGAAGATCGACGCGACCGAAGGCGTGAAGGTCAATGCCGCTAAGGTGGTGAAGGCTGACATCGAGTGCAGCAACGGCGTGATCCATGTGATCGACACCGTTCTGATTCCTGAATAGTCGTTGCTAGAAGCTTTCGTGGCGGTCTTGGCGATTGAATTTTGTCGAGAGATGAAGTCGGCAGCCAAGACCGCCTCTGTTTGAAATTTTGCGGGAACTAGGGAGCACAGGAGCGGGCAGCCATGATCTGTATTTTAAAGAAGAATAAGAAGCGGAAGGCAAAACTAAGTTCTTTACTCGCCGCTCCAACCATCCGACGCGGCGGCATCACCAAAGCGAATTCGCCCGAACCGAAAGCGAGCGAACCGGTCGTTGAAAAAGTCCCGACCGAAGCGCCAATCAAATCACCCGAAATCTCGCTTCCCCCGCCCGTAAAACTCGATTACATCGACAACCCCAGCTTTCATGAGCGCGGCGCGGAAAAGAAATTTCCTCGCGAAGAAGAGCTTGCCTTACAAGAGCGCGGCCTAACATCGCTGGTCGCGCCATCAACCGCCCGCCGCGTCTCCGCACCTTTAGCGCTCGCCTGCGAAACGCCGCTCCTCACGCCGCAAGAAGAGCAGCGTCTCTTCCGCCGCATGAATTTCTGCAAATTCCGTGCAGCCAAGCTGGGCGCCCGAAGTGGCGGCGGCGCCAAAGCCCAAGCTTATACCGACGAAGCAGTCCTCATTCGCAATCGCATCATCCGCTCCAACACCCGCCTCGTCGTCTCGATCGCCAAGTCCTTCGTCGACCTCCAAAACTCCTTCGAAGATCTCTTCAGCGATGGCGTGATCGGCCTCGTCCAAGCCGCCGAAAAGTTTGACTACGAGCGTGGCTTTCGCTTCAGCACTTATGCGACCCGCGCCATTCGCCGCAATCTCTATCGAATCGTCACTAATCGCCGCCGAGACCGCACCCGCTTCTCCACCGGCGCACTCGATAGCCAAACCGAGCCCGAAGAAGTCGATCGTGGCTCAACCATCAGCGAGGCCCGCTGGGACGACCTCCAAACCCGGCTGCGGTCGATGCTCAGCTCTCTCGACCCTCGCGAGCGTCAAATTGTTCGCGCCCGGTTTGGGCTCGAAAGCACTCGCGACGTGCTCACGCTCCAATGTCTCGCCAAAAAGATGGGAATTTGTAAGGAGCGCGTTCGCCAGCTGGAGAAACGCGCCCTCGACAAACTGCGTTTAATGGCTTCCGATGTAAAACTAGAGGAACCGGACGCCTAATCATTTCCCCGACGAAAAGTAACCGCCGGGGAAATCTCGAACTTTTTTCGTTTGGAACGAATGCCCCATTTCCAAAAAGCCGTCGAACTCCCCTGCAGTATCGAAACCGCTTTTGCCTGGCATGAAGCGCCTGGGGCGATCCAGCGATTGATCCCGCCCTGGGAAAAGGTGAGCGTCGATAACTACGAAGGCGGCCTACAGCTTGGCAAAGAGCTGAACCTGGTCAACAAGCTGGGGCCGATTCCCCTTCGCTGGCACGCCAGACACACGCTCTATGATCCGCCCTTCCGTTTTTGCGATACCCAGCTATCCGGCCCCTTCAAGAAATGGGATCACGACCATCGATTCCAGCCGCTCAATGGCGGCGCCTCTCGGCTTACGGACTCGATTCAATACACAATCCCCGGCGGCGGGTTAGGAAATTCGCTGCTTGGCGGTTGGATCAGAAACAAGCTCGAACAAATGTTTCACTATCGCCACACCACAACCGTTGGCGACTTGGCTTTGCATCAACTTCTAAAGAGGGACACTCCCATGCGAATACTCGTCACCGGCGCAAGCGGCCTCCTCGGCTCCACTCTGAAGCCGCTCCTCACCACCGGCGGCCACGAAGTGATCCGCATGGGCCGCGAAAAATCAAATCTCAAAGATGTCGTCACCTGGCATCCCGCCAAGGGCGAGCTCGATAAAGCAAAGTTCGAAAACTTCGACGCCGTCGTTCACCTCGCCGGTGAAAACATCGCAGGCGCACGCTGGAACGACGACGTCAAAGCCCGCATCCGCGACAGCCGTGTGAAAGGCACGCGGTTCCTTTGCGAAGAACTCGCCAAACTCAAGAAGAAGCCCGAAGTGCTCGTTTGTGCCTCCGCCATCGGCTATTACGGCAATCGCGGCGATGAGGAGCTCACGGAAAGCAGCGCCTCCGGAACCGGATTTCTCGCCGACGTTTGCAAAGAGTGGGAAGCCGCCGCCCAGCCCGCCCAAGACGCTGGAATTCGCGTTGTCCATCTCCGCTTCGCCATGATCCTCAGCCCCAAAGAGGGCGCCCTCGCCAAGATGCTCCTCCCCTTCAAAATGGGCGTCGGCGGCGTCGTCGGCAGCGGCAAGCAATATTGGAGTTGGGTCAGCGTCGATGACGCCGCCAGCATGTGCCTCTTTGCCATCAGTAAGCCCGATCTTAGTGGCCCAGTTAATGCAGTCGGCTCTCAAACGGTTACTAACCTGGAGTTCACCAAGATCCTCGGCAAGGTTCTTGGCAGACCGACTATTTTCCCGATGCCCGCCATCGGAGCCAAAATCGCGCTGGGCGAAATGGCGGAAGCCCTTTTGTTATCCAGTTCCCGAGTCATTCCTCAAGTGCTGAAGGACGCCAATTACCCGTTCCGCCATCCAACTTTAGAAAGTGCGCTGCGAGCACTATTGGGAAAAGTGAAAGTTGCTGCCGCATAACACGCGTCGCAGCTTACAATCTGGCAATGCCCCCAACTCAAAAACAGCCCGGTTGGATCACCTACACACTCCTCTTAGCAGGTCTCTACAACCTCGCCTGGGGAGCCCTCGTGGTGATTCAACCGGGCTGGCCTTTTGATTGGCTGAAAATCGACCGGCCCAACTATCCCGCCATCTGGCAATGCGTCGGCATGGTCATCGGTGTCTACGGCATCGGCTACCTCATCGCCGCCCGCGACGCCGCACGTCACTGGCCGATCATCTTCGTCGGCCTCCTCGGAAAACTCTTCGGCCCGATCGGCTTCCTCTTTTCCGATCTCCCCTGGGGCTGGGGAATCATCCTCCTCACCAATGATCTCCCCTGGTGGCTCCCCTTCATCGGCATTTTGCTTTACGCCTTCAGCGAAAACCAAAGGCCAGCAACATCCAAAACTTTCGCCAACCTCAAAGAAGCACTAGCCAGCGCCCGCGATCAACATGGCAATTCGCTCTTCGAACTCAGCCAAACCCGCCCCACGCTGGTCACGTTCCTCCGCCACCAAGGCTGCACCTTCTGCCGCGAAGCGCTTGCCGATCTTTCGATGCAGCGAGCAGAAATCGAATCAAAAGGAATCAACCTTGCCATCGTCCATATGAGCGACGACAAAGACATCGCTCCGCTAATCATTCGCAACAACCTGCAAGACATCTCCCGCATCGCAGATCCCACCTGCGCGCTCTACAAGACTTTCTCACTTCCCCGCGGCCATCTCGCGCAACTCTTCGGCCCGAAAGTCATGCTCCGCGCCATCCCCGCCCTCCTAGCCGGAAACGGCTTCAGCACCATCAACGGCGACGGCTACCAAATGCCGGGCGTGTTTTTAATCAAAAATGGCGAAATCATTTCGGCCTATCGCCACCAAACCGCCGCAGATCGCCCCGCCTACCAGCAACTCGCCTGCACCATTCAGTAGCGAATGCCGTGCAGTAGCCAATGTCGCCTTTCGCTCCCGCGAAAGAGCGTTTTTCACGGTGCAAGAAGCGGCCCACTTCGACAGTTATTGCTGTGCAGATCCCAAGTCGGGATGAAGGAACGCCCACGGTGTCTTAAGGTCGCCGCCGCCCCCATAATGGCGCCAGCCGTTTTTGCCCAGAAAACCGCCAGACCGGGAATCATGTCCCATGCTCATTGCCCAACTCAATGCGAGCCAAATTCCTCACGACCAACTCGACTGGCTCCAAATCGCCATTTATTTCGTGGCGCTGCCGGTCATCTCTTTCTTTGGCGCATCGGTCGGTTTGATTGGTCGTTTGCGGCGCGGCGGCATGCTCTGGTCGACCAACGTCGGACTCCTCGGCGGCGCTGTCGCCTGTCTCATTCTCACTTTGGACATTGCAACGCTCGAAGGAGAAAATGCCACCAGTTACCTCAGCTATTTCTTGAGCGCATACCGCTGGCAAATGCTCGCGATGACCTTGGCTGCGACGCTCCTTTGCGCCGTCGCCGCAGGCATCGCTTGGCGTTCTATGCACGCGCCGCACGAGAAACAGCCTCTCGCGTTCTCGATGCGCAGTATCTTGCTCGTTCAACTCTTCACGCTCATCAGCCTCGGCAGTTTCGTCGGGTTGAGACTATTTATGCTTCAAAACTCAGGTGACACTCGGCTCTATGAGGCGTCATTCGAGTTCCCAGGCTGGACCCTCGCGCAAGATGGCCACGAAGTCACGTTCAATTCCACAACCCTGTCGCCAAAGGAATTGAAAGAGGCTCTTTCTCCTAGCCGTATCAATCAAATCGCCAATTTTAGAAACACCTATTCGCTGGTGCTTTACTACGATCCCGAT
>JBKJSI010000090.1:0-12275 GCA_046595915.1 Pirellulaceae bacterium | reverse complement strand
GGCTCGGCATGACCTACAACGGCCTCGTGACCGCGATCAAGAAGAAAAACGATCAAGACAACCCCTATTGGCGGGCGTGCGAAGATAGCGAACTGCAATTTCAACCCGCGGGCCTCGACCCAAACGTCGCGACGGCAACATTACGCGAGCGCGAAGATCTACTCGCGCAACTCGAACAGGCGCGCCAAACGCTGCAGCAACCCTCGCTCCGCACCTACGACCAGTTCCGCGCCCGAGCGACGGCGCTGGTGGGCTCGGATAGCGCCCGATCGGCCCTCGATATCCGCCGCGAAAAACCCGCACTCCGCGATCGCTTCGGGCGGCATCTATTCGGCCAGTCGTGCCTCATGGCCCGGCGCCTAGTCGAAGCGGGCGTGCGATTCGTCACCGTGCATTACGAGTGCGTCGACGGCTACAGCTGGGACTCGCACCGCAACAGCGACGACGTCAAAAAATCGCTGCTGCCAACATTCGATCAGGGCTGCGCCGCGCTAATCGAAGACCTGCGCGACCGCGGAATGCTAGAGGAAACGCTCGTCGTCGCGCTCGGCGAAATGGGCCGAACGCCCAAGGCCAACCCGCAATGGGGCCGCGACCACTGGAGCACACTCTTCCCCGCGTTACTAGCCGGCGGCGGAATCCGCGGCGGCGCGCTATGGGGAAAATCCGATCGCCATGCCGCGAACGTCACCGAAAACCCCGTTACGCCGGAAGACCTCGCGGCAACGATTTATGACGCGCTAGGAATCGACCCCGCGCTGATGCTGCCCGATCAACTAGGGCGCCCCATCGCGATCGTCGACGGCGGGCGCCCCGTGCGGGGGCTGTTTGGGTAGCGCGATTATTTGTCCGCAGGCGATCCTGCAAGGCCAATAGCGGCGGCCGCGATTTTCAGGTTGAATCTAACGACCCGAATCGCACTCCCGCAGGATCATGAAAAATGGAACGCCGCCCGCTCGGCAATACCGGCCTGACGATGCCCGTTCTCAGCTTCGGCGCCTCTTCGCTCGGCGCCGAGTTTCGCGAAATCGACCTGCAAGACGCCCTCCGCAGCGTCCGCGTCGCGCTCGACTGCGGCATGGACTTCATCGATACGTCCCCCTTCTACGGGCGCGGCATCTCCGAAGTCCTCCTCGGCATCGCCCTCAAAGGCGTCCCGCGCGATTCTTATCTGCTCGGAACCAAACTCGGCCGCTACGACAGCCGCCATTTCGATTTCTCAGCCAAACGCGTCGTCGAGAGCGTCGATGTGAGCCTCCATCGTCTGGGCGTGGAGTATCTCGACATCTGCCTCTGCCACGACATCGAGTTCGTGGAAATGTCGCAGATCGTGGAGGAAACGCTGCCCGCACTTCGCGAGGTCCAAAAGCAGGGCAAAGTCCGCTTCGTGGGCATCAGCGGGTACCCGATGAAGATCTTCAAATACGTCCTCGACCGCGCGCCGCTTGATGTCGTTTTGTCGTACAACCACTACACGCTCCAAAACACGATGTTCGCCGACCTCGTGCCATACCTCAAGGAAAAAGGCGTCGGCATCATGAACGCCGCGCCCTTTTCCGCACGCCTGCTGACCAACGCGCCGCTACCCAAGTGGCACCGGGCGACGCCGCTCGTACGCGAAACCGCCGCCAAAGCCGCGCAGCACTGCGCGACGTATGGCATCGATATTGCACAGTTAGCCTTGCAATACTCGGTGCGCAACCCTGACATGACCACCTGCGTCACCGGCTCGGCAAACCCCGACCGCATCGCCGAATGGGCCGATTGGCTCCAAGAGCCCTTCAACGAAAAGCTTTGTCAAGAAGTTTTGGAAATTTTGAAGCCGATACACAATTGGTATTACACCGAAGGGCGGCCTGAGAATAACGATGTGCCAAATTAACTTGACCGGATTGGGGTGGAACGATGTTTCCCAAAATTGACTCGCACCAGCATTTCTGGGAACTGGAACGATTTCCTTACGAATGGCTTAAGGCGCCGGCCGTCGAAAAGATCTGCAAAAATTTCTTGCCCTGCGATTTAGAAGGCGAACTCAAGCAAGCGGGGATCGAAGCTTGCGTTTTCGTGCAGACTCAGCATAACGTCGATGAGACCAAATGGGTCTTCTCGCTCGCCGACGCCAATCCGTTCATCGCTGGTGTCGTCGGCTGGGTCGATCTGGCGAGCCCCGAGTGCGAAGAGCAATTGCTGGAATTGAAACAGCATCCGAAATTCGTCGGCGTGCGGCACGTCGTTCATGATGAGCCCGATGCAGATTTTATTGTCCGACCCGATGTCCTTCGGGGTTTAGCGACCCTGGAAAAGCATGATGTGCCATTCGACTTGCTTTTTTTCGTCGAGCATTTGCCGCATGCCATCACGCTCGCCCAGCAGTTCCCGCGACTGAAGATGGTGATCGACCACTTAGCAAAGCCCCACATCAAACACCAGCGGCTCGACAACTGGATTAAGCATTTCCATGACGCCTCGGCCTACCCCAACATCTATTGCAAACTCTCCGGGATGGTCACCGAGGCGAATCATGCCGACTGGACCCCCAGCGACTTGAAAATCTACATCGAGAAGGCTCTCCAGTTCTTTTCGCCCCAGCGGCTAATGTTTGGCTCCGATTGGCCGGTATGTCTCCTCGCAGGCGAGTATGAACGCGTGGTCAAAGCACTCGAAGAGAATCTCGGCGCGTTAACTGAAACCGAGCGCGAAGCCATATGGGGCCGCACCGCCGCTTTCTTTTACGGTCTCGACGTAAACAAGTAGCTGCGCAAAAAAACGCCTTGCGATCACTCGCAAGGCGTCTTGAGTTTTCCACTTGATTGCGGCGACTACTTCTTCAAGGCCGCTTCAATCGTCGAAACGAACTTGGCGTCGGTTGGCGCGGTCTTGGTACCGAACCGAGCGACCACATTGCCATCCTTACCAATCACGAACTTTTCAAAGTTCCACTTGATTGGGCCGGTCATGTCGCTGGCCTTCTGAGCGGTCAGATACTTGTAGAGCGGGTCGGCCTTGGCGCCATTCACATCCACCTTCGAAAACATCGGGAAGGTAACGCTGTACTTGGAAGAGCAGAATTCTTTGATGTCGGCTTCCGAGCCGGGCTCTTGACCGCCGAATTGATTGCAAGGCACGCCGATCACGACGAGGCCTTCCTTCTCATACTTCGTGTAGAGCGCTTGTAGGTCTTTGTACTGTGGAGTCGCGCCGCACTTGCTCGCGACATTCACAACCACCACGACTTTGCCTTTGTAATCGGCCAGGTTCTTCTCTTCGCCGTCGATCGTCTTGAGCTTGTGATCGAGGGCGGTTTCTTCAGCGAAAGCGCCGACCGTTGCAACCATCGCGACAACTCCGGCTAAAAGGGCTTTGTTCCAATTCATCAGACAACTCTCCGCAAGGTGGGAATAAAAAGTCAACGTAACGGCCAAACCGGGGTCCCGTTCACCTCGAATGGACCGGTTCATCGTAGGCCGCGGAATCGATATCGGCAACCATCACGGGCCCGCCAAAGAAGTCACTTGCTCAGCTAATAAGCCAATTTGCCGCTGGGGTTTAGCCTCCCGCAGCGGCGGTTATCTGAAAATTCATGAACGAATCAGCCCCGCCGTGCCTTAACCGCGGTTTTTTTCCAGAAGCGCCATCATCAAGAAGCAGACAATGAGCCGCTCTTCCTCCTGTGGCGTCAGCGAATTGTCCAATTTCTCGATGAAGAAATTCCCTTCGAGGAAGGAAGGTTTTTTTATCATCTTCATGACTGGCGCTACCGTATCAGGTTGCCCGGCGCGGCGCACGCAATAGACCGGATTGAAAAAGTATCCTGAAAAGATACCGAGCACCGGAACTTCACCGAGAATTCCATCCATGAATCGCACAAAGACGCTTTGCTCCCTGATTTGAAAATCGGACTGAGGACCGCCACCAAACAGGTCATAAGTGGCTCGCCACATCGATGTCATGCCTTGCTTCTTGATGGCGCCGACTTCCTGTCCCTGCGAGTTTCTCACGGTGTATTTCGCGGAAAAGTCGATGATCCGATCGGCTTTGATCTGGTACAGCTGCTGAGATTGGCTCTCATTCGAAAAGACGTTGACCTCTTCTTTGAGCTTCAGCAGTTTTTGTTTGACATAAAGCAAGTCGCGATTTTGCGCGTCGCGGACATAAATCTGCGGCGCCAGCGCCAAAACCTTGAAAGTCATTTTGACGGGGTATGCGAGTTGGAACGACATCGATGTTCTCGTCTCGGGGATGATGAGCGAAAGATGAAATTTTGCCCAACTTGCGGGACCGCCCGGAATTGGGTGAGGCGGTATTTTGCCGCATGGCAATGGGGAAGTCAGCCGGGGATAGAATAAATCCTCGCAAGCCTGTCCAAACGCTTCAAAACCGAGCTCCGCCCTCGCAAACCCCGGAGAAAATGGATCCATGAAAAAAGCGGAATCGATGATCACTTGCCAAGTTTGCGGTAAGTCGATCGCTCAGCGCGATGCGGTCCCTGCCGAGTTCGTCCGGCCGCCCATCGCCAACCTGATCCGCGCCGAACACCCAACTTGGTCCGGCGACGGTTTCATCTGCCTGGCTGACCTCAATCACAATCGAGGCGAATATGTTCAGGCGGCGCTACTCCAAGAACGAGGCGAGCTATCTGAGCTCGAGACGCAAGTTGTCCAGAGCATTCGCGAACATGAAACTCTTGCCCGCGATATCAACACCGAGTTTGATCATGAACTAACCACCGGCGAGCGGATCGCCGATCACGTGGCCGAGTTTGGCGGCAGCTGGAAGTTCATCATCACCTTCGGCGCGATCATTGCCGTTTGGATTTTTTCCAATGTGCTCTTACTAGGCGCAAAGCCATTCGATCCCTATCCCTTTATTTTGCTCAACCTCTTGCTCTCTTGCCTCGCCGCACTGCAAGCACCGGTAATCATGATGAGCCAGAACCGCCAAGAGTCGAAAGATCGCTTGCGCTCCGAGCATGACTATCGCGTCAATCTCAAGGCCGAACTCGAAATCCGCCAACTGAACACTAAAGTTGATCTCTTGATGACCCACCAGTGGCAACGTCTGCTCGAGATTCAGCAATTGCAAACCGACCTGATGCAAGAACTGGTCAGCAGAGCGAGCAAGCCGACCTAGCCCAAGCGTTCCGGCATCGGCGAGGAAACCGGTTAACAGCCTATCGGGTTAACGGTTAGCAGCCAGAGAACTCTTTGCGGCGACAGCAAGATAGGCTTTTATGGCCAGTGAAGCGAAATTGGGACGCATCGTCATCGCCGGCGGCAGCGGCTTTTTAGGCGTATCACTCGCCAAGCACTTAAACAATCTCGGCGCAGAGATCGTCATCCTCTCGCGAACAGCCCCCAATGCAGCCGGACCCTGGCGACATGCGAAATGGGACGCCCGCACACTCGGTAGCTGGGCAACCGAACTCGAAGGCGCCTCGGCGCTCGTCAACCTCGTCGGTCGTACGGTCGATTGCATCAAAACTCCTGCCCACCAAGATGAAATTCTGAGATCGCGTGTCGAGTCGACCTCTGTCCTCGGCAAGGCGATGCGAACGCTCCACTCGCCGCCGCCAGTCTGGGCGCAAATGAGCACCGCCCATATCTACGGCGACCCTCCCTCGGCGATCTGCACCGAAGAGTCCGCCTTCGGAGTCGGTCTCGCCCCCTTCGTGGGTCAAGCCTGGGAGCAAGCACATCGCGAAAGCCTGCTCCCCTCGCAGCGATCTGTCGTCATTCGCACCAGCTTCGTGCTAGGCCGCAATCAAGGAGCCGGCGGCGGAGCCTTTTCGCGCCTCAGCCTGCTCACTCGTCTAGGCCTCGGCGGCCGCATCGGCTCCGGAAGGCAGGGCATGAGCTGGCTCCACGAAACCGATATGAATCGCATCTTCGAAAGGGCTATTACCGACCCCACCATGCGCGGCGCCTACATCGCCTCTTCCCCCAATCCCGTCCCGCAGCACGAATTCGCCAAACAACTCCGCCGCGCACTGAGAATGCCCATTGGCCTCCCGGCAACCGCCTGGATGGTGCGCATCGGCGCGCCGCTATTACTGCGCACCGATCCCGACTTGGCTCTTTGCGGGAGGTATGTCATTCCCCAACGGCTCATCAATGAGCGTTTCAAGTTTCAGTTCGCGGATCTAGGCGACGCACTCCGAGATATCACGAAGCGGAAGTAGAGGCCTGCTTCCTCTCGCCTTATTATTCAACAAACCGCTGAGTTTTCGCCTTTTTCAATATTTTTGGCAGCCCCGTGTGACAAAGAAGCCATTTCCAGCGAATCATAGGGTGTAGAGACGCAGTGGTCGGATTGGGATCGATCGCGATGGCGACCGGCCTTTCGCGATCTCAGTCAGCCTACCGAACTGGCAAGAATGGCCCCAACCCCCTCCAACCATGAACAGTTTTTGTCGCTGATGGAAAACCATCGGCGGGCATTGCTGAAAGTCTGCTGGGCCTACGGCAAATCGTCTCACGATCGAGATGACTTGCTCCAGGAAATGGCTTCGCGGCTATGGGCTGGTTTTGGAAAGTACGATCCAAGCCGCAAGTTCTCGACTTGGATGTTTCGCATCGCACTCAACGTGGCCATTGACTGGCGACGACGTCAAACGCGACGAGCGAGAGAAACGGCAAGCCTGGAAGATGCCGGTGCGGGAATCACCGACCAATCGGTTCAGGACGTTCCAAAGCATGAACAGCTAGCCGAACTACATGAGCTACTGGAGCAATTAGGAGAAGCTGACAGAGCGATCCTCTTGCTGCATCTCGAAGGAAACTCGCACCGCGAAATCGGCGACATCCTCGGCCTGAGCGAGTCGAATGTCGGCACCCGCTTCCATCGCATCAAAAGCACATTGCGGCAGTAGGTTCAAGAGCCGACACCAAATGAAAAGGAGCATCTTCGTGCAACTTGAAGAACTTGAGTATCACTGGAAACGGCTCGACGAAAAAGTCGATCAGTCGCTGGCGATCGAATCCGAATTGTTGCGCCGCGTCGTCCTTGAGCCGGTTCACCGCCGAGTGAATCGCATGGCTTTTTGGCCTGCGGTCGATGTCGCGTTTTGCATCGGCGCGATCTTGATGGTGGTCACGTCGATCGGCAATCACTGGCTCGATTCGCGAGTGCTCGCGCCCGCCGGCGTGGTGATCCTCTGCTTTTTTGCTCTGCTCATCGATAGCGTTCTTCAACTTTCGCGAATTTCGGACCTCGATTGGAGCGGCCCGGTGTCGGAGATTCAGTCTTCGCTGGCGGAACTTCGCGTTGCCAAGGTGCGTCAATTCAAGTGGATCATGCTGCTCTCGCCACTTTGGCAATTTTGCGGATTGATTGTGGCCGTCGAATGGCTTTCCATGCGGCTCACCGGCGACCCATTAACGATCATCAAAAAATTCGAGCTTCGCTGGATCATCGGCAATTTGCTTTTTGGTGTGGTCTTTGCGATCTTGGGGTTTTTGATCATCTATGCCTTCTCGCAAGCATTCAAAAACCGCCCCTGGTGGCAAGCGATGTTAGATGGCATCTCGGGCAAAAGCCTCTCCGCTGCTCGCCAAGATGTCGAATTGTGGGCAAGTTTGCGAGCGGAAAAGGCGAACCCTCTTTAAGGCGAATCGTCTTCAGAGTGAGTAAATCAACCGTCGAGTTGGGGGAAGCGGAAGTCGTAAGACTTCCGGCATCCACCAAACCCCCTTTGCAGGGGCTCTACTTCCGCCCCTTCGTCTTCACTGTCGCTGCCTTCGCTTTCACTGCGGGCGCGTTGACAGCCTTTGCCGGAGCCTTCTTCGCAGCTTTTTTCACGGCCTGCTTTACTTCTCGGTTCGCGGCCCGTTTCGCTTTCTTGGTCGGCCCCTTTGCCGGCGCAACTTCCTTGACTGCCGGCGCAGCGCCAAAGTGCTTCTGAACTTTGGCGATCAACTGACGATCCGTAATCTTGTCCGCCGTTTCGAGTTCGACGGTCAGGCCTTTGATCTTCTTAGCCTGGATTCGCTTTTGGAGCTCCAGCTTCGCTTGGGCGGGCCCCATGATCAGCATCGAAGTCGCGCCTTGGACGCTGGCGAGCACCTTGTCGTAATAAATCTTTAGTGCCGCGTCGGCTTTGCGTTCGAGCTTGTCTTCGGCCACGAAATCATTGGGTGTGTATTTCTTGGGGCGACCCTTGCCATCGCTGGTGGTGGCCTTTTCTTCCGCCAAGGTAATCTTCTGCAGCGCCTGGCCCGCATCGGTGAGCAGCACCAAGATCGCTTCTTTGTGGTCGATCCAAATTCCGGTTTTCAGCGTCATCGTTACGGCTTTCTTGCTTTGATGTTGGTGTTGAGGGTTGTGTGGCTGTGTTTTGAAAACAAACGGCAAACAGATCACTTCTTTTCTGAAACGCTCTCCCCGTTTGTTTTCATAACACGGCGTTTGCAGTCTTAGAGCAAAAATGCGACAGCCATTTCGAACCGTACTTTACTGCGCTTGCCGCGGAGGGTGCAGGGGCGATTTGGTTTGCGGGATCTCGCGGTCCATCCAGTGCCGCAACTTGGCGTAAAACTCGCGGGGCGTTTCCTCGCCGACTTGAGGACACTCGCCAAAGGCCTTTACCCGGCGGGTAAAGTCCGCAAGCCCCTCGGGCGATTGCTGCAACTGCGCGATAAAGGTTTTGAGCTGCGCCAACTTCTCCTCGACCAATTCGTCGATCAGGATCGTCTCCTTGGGACTCACGTGCTGAAGCGTGATTTCATTCCCTTCCCGCGTCGCTTTTCGGGTCCGGTCCATATCGTAATCGCCTTTTTGAAGAGTTCTTTGCAAGCTACATCATAGCAGGGTTAAAGGGGCCGAAGGATCCGCAGGCAGTGGTGGCGAGAGGGAGCGGATGGGGGGCTGCGGACAAGTTGCCGCAGGGTAACTCGACGATGCAAAAACAACATGGCCGGAACTTGCCCCAGTAGCACTTGCTATGCCTAAGGGCCGGAGTAAACCACTCTTCCAAGCTGCACGTCATCTGGTAACGATGCATGGTTACCGTCGCCACAGGTCACGTCGATGCTCGATAGGTAACCACGGTCATCGACGAAAATCAGGAAAGCTACTTCAGCTTCTGCATTCGATTCGTAGACGATTTCGAAAATCTTGCCAGGGCGGCCTGGTTCGGCAATCGGCTCCAAAGAAACATTTGCGGGAATCTCAAGATCAAAAGAGTTGCAGCCGCAGTCGCACAACCGAGTGATTTTGCCGGCGTCGAAGTGCTCCTTTAACATCGATCCGAAGGGCACGGCCGGTTCATTGACCAAGAATTCTAGCCATTGATGTGCTTTGACTTTGCTATTGTTCATGTGTGCTAGCCGCACGGGTGACGGACGGGTGGCTGGGGTCAAGTTGCCGCGAGAGAACTCGACAATGCAAATCGACCCGATCGGCAACTTGCCCCCAGTGTCGATCGCATCGAAGTCATCACTTCACATCTCTGCGTTTCGATGACCTTTTCACAGCAGTCACCCGAGACAACGAACCGAAATGAACCTCAACGAAGGACTCATCGCTGAGGTCATAGACCCAGCAATTAGCCCCCCTATTGCTGGGCCTCGGATTGCCAAAAATGTAGAGCACTTGCTTTTGAGTCATCCCCGTTTTGATTTTCGAAACCTGCTCCTCGGAAACATATCGCGTCGAAGCAGGTGGTGCGTAGATGCGATCGAGCCAATACCTCGCGGATAACATGGACACCACAACAATCATGCCAAAAAAAATTCGCCTGCGTTGTTGTGGCGTCTTCTCACGAAAAAACCCGTGAGCGCGAATGTCTTCGCCGATAGCTTTGAGTTCCCGAATCGCAGGCCTCGGATCAATCGGCCAAGCCTTCTCAGGCTCAGGAAACGGCTCAGGAAATGGTTTTGGTTCGGGCGTGCCCATCACTTCATCATAAATCACCTGCGGCGGCGAAACATTCCCCAAAACTGCCGCGAAAGCCGCAATTCGCAAACCACGTTACCAATCACGTCCCGCAAGTCCCTAAGCTACACTTCTAACGCTCGGGGTGAGCCTTGCGCCCAGTCAGCCGTGCATCTAGGTAACGTTTCCGCTGGGCGGATTCCAGTAGTCGTCGGATCTCGGCAAGTTCGTACGCCTGAAGGCGTGCTTCCCAGAGCACCCAACACTCCCGCACAACTTTTGGCGAAAGCCAAGTCACAATTTCAGGCCAGGCGGATTTTTTGCCATCGAAAACATGCTCATAGAAGGCAACCCCAGCGGCGTTCCACATATCTTTTGCCTTTTGATGCAAGCACCATTCCGCGAATCCATAAATTCGCCGCAGAGTTTCCTCATCTTCGGCCTCATGCGCGATCCGAGTCAGCGGTAGAAGTTCAAAGTAAAGCGAGTAAATGCTGAATCGCGGACGCTGAATTTCGTAGCGAAGCTGCGGAAAAAGGGCCAGCGCCTTTCGTCGCCAATTAGCCATTCGTCGATCTTCCTATGCAGTTTGCCTTCACCACGGAGACACATCGTCGGCCCTTCCGGCGAGCACTACAACAAAAAAATTGAAAATCCCGCGTGTTTCTAGCACTTTTTGCATCGGAGGCAACTTATGGTAAAAACGATTTTACCTAAAAAAACCGACTCCGACCCTTAAGTGACCACGCCTCTCGAATCGACAGTTACATATTCGCGGAAACAGAGAGCAAATATCTCGTCCCAGTTCTCGATAAGAATACGTTAATGCCACTAATGTGGCATAGTAATGCAGATCGGAGCGCGCAAGATGAACACCAAACTCACTCTAAGCCTATTGCTGATCTTAAACTTCGCAGCAACCGCACTGGCACAATACCAGGCGCAATACGGCTACCGAAGCCCCTACTACGCCCAACCCGCCCCCTCGACCTCCTACTCCCCCTACTTCGCACCCTCCGTACCCTACTACTATCCCGGCAGCACATCCCGCAGTTTTGATGGGGGACTCTACGGAACCTACGGCGGCTATCAACCCCTCGGCGTCAATAGCGGTCGCGGCTACGCCAACCCGCCCTACATCTACTCCTCGCCAGGCGCAGCCCCGCTCCTCTCCATGGACGGCGGAACCTATTCACTAAGCGCCCAGCGCCGCCTCCAATCGCTCCTGCGAAACACAAAACCAGCCTCGCGCGGCGAGATCAAAATCATCCACAAAAAAGACGCCGCCTCCGAAGTCCACTACACCCTGAGCGGCGCCAAGTTCACCATCAAGCCCGGCGAAGACCAAACCTTCGCCGACGACCGCAATTGGGTGATCGCCATCGAAAACAGCTCTACCCCTGAAAGTTCAAGTCCAGAAATCAACACCAAACCCCGCCGCTACACACTCAAAGCCGGAACCTATCAATTCGTCCCCGCAGAGGGCGGATGGAATATCAAGGAAGTCGTCCCCCGATCATAAAGACGGCTAGATGTAACCAAGCTAGGCCGAGAAGAATCAAATAACTGGCCCCGCCCCAGCTCCCGTCTAGCAAGCATCTCTCCTGATCGCAAACACCGGAACAAAAATGTTCCCCAGAACCACCCTCCTGCTGCTCGCACTCCATCTCACCCATTCGTGGACCACCTACGCACTAGCCCAGGAAAAAGATCAACCAGAACAGACGCCCCATCAATTGATCCAATCAGGGAAACCCGATGAAGCGATCGAGATGATGAAGCGCGATCGTAAGTGGATCGACAAATCTGATCCAGGCAATGGCCGCACGCCCCTCCACGTTGCCGCCGATCACGGTTACCAAAAGGTTGTGAAATGGCTGCTCGACAATGATGCGGATGTGGACGCTCAGTCGTCCGACCGATCCACGGCGCTCGATTTCGCCAGCGATCCTGAAATCGTTGCTGCGATTTTGAGTGCGAAGCCCAAACTCGAGCTCAAGCGCTGGTTCGGCACGCCTCTGCAACGCGCTGCCAAAAAGTGCGTTGAAGAAAAAAACGACGACGCGGCAAGGAGAAAATGGCTCAAAATCGTCGAACTATTGAAAAACGCCGGCGCGAATTATGACGTGATTACAGCGACATACCTCAATGACCTTCCTCATGTTCGCAAGATTCTTGCGGAAGACCCAGAAGTCGCTTACGAGCACAACCCTCAACTGCCGCTTCGCGTCGCCGCCGAATACGGGCGGCTCGACATATGCAGAGAACTCCTCAAGATTCCTGATATCGACGTCAATGATCAAAAGGGTGGTGGCGGCTCGCCCATAGTGAAAGACTCCTTTGAGCATCCGGCGATCGTACGCCTTCTTATCGAAAATGGCGCCGACCTAAAGTACTGTATCCCT
>JBKJSI010000088.1:0-2780 GCA_046595915.1 Pirellulaceae bacterium | reverse complement strand
ATCGAGCGCCCACTCCAACAGGTTCTTTCCGTCTGGTCTCGCGCCAAAATGCCGCCCGCCGAAGTGTCGCAAATCCTCGAAGGGATCATGATGCCGGCCACGCGGCCGCGAGAGATTTTGACCTTTAGCGCTCTCCCGAACCCCAATAATCCTGAAGGAGATGGTCTCACGAAGGAAACGGGCCTCCTTGGCGCGCTGGCGGATTGGGCCACCCGCGCCAATCGTGAAGCCGAAATCGAAAGCCAAGTCGCGCAGCGCAAAGGAACCGTCGATAGCGCCATCGCGGGCGACACCTTACTCCTTTACATCGCACTCGCCAAAAACGATGCCCCCAAAATCACCGCTGGCATCAAGGCGCTCGGCGAACGGGTGAAGTCCGCCACTACCGCCACGGCGCAAGCGACGCTTTCCGCCGCCTTCACCAAAGTCTTCGAACGACCTGAACTGCGCGATGAAGCCGTTCCGGTACTCACCACCTTGATGCAGGCGTCATTTACCAAGCCATCGCGAAGCTATAATTTCGGCGCGCCTCCGCTATTGAACGATCTCGTGGAGCATGGAATCCGGCAAGGAAAGCTCCAAGACGCCAAAACCCTCATTGACACCTATCTGAAATCGAGGGTCGCCGTCTACGCCGCATTTGGTTCAGCGGATTCCTATAACGAGTTTCAATATGCGGATTTTACTTGGTCAGCCTACGTCGTCTCGCGCGGCGGCGATCTTCCCTCGACGCTCGAGGCCCTCGCGCGCGTCGCCGATGCGCCTGCGCCGCGTCGCTCGAGCAATTACAACCAGATTGCCATCGCGGTTCGAAACCTCGAACAGCAATTGCAAAAACATCCCGCGCCCCAGCGTTATGCGTTGCTTCGAGACTGGGCTCTACCTACGGCCCAGCGCCGCTCTTTCCGCATCCTTAGCACGCCCGAAATCTCTCAACCCGTTCCCACCGAATTGGCGAGCAAATTTGGCTACCAGTACAGCATACAGTCATCGAAGCAGATCGTCGGCACGGCGCAGCTCCTCATCAAAGCTGCGGTGGAAGCGGGCAAGTTAGATGAACTTGCCGCGGAATTGAAACCGCTTCTCGAAGAGAAAATCCCGCAAAGCACAACCTTGGCCTTACTCATGGCGGTCGCTCAGAAGGATCCCGTCGCCGCGAAGCAACTGTTAACGCAAATCGAAGCACGGCTGGAGGAATATACTCAGAAGGTCAAAGCTTCGGAAAAGGATCAGCGCGGCCGCACGACGCTCAGCGTCCCATCCGATTATTCGGAACTTGGCGCCATCTTGGCGTCCACCCAGATGGATGCAAATCGCGCCACGGCGATCAGCATCCTCGAGAAATTCGGCAGTGGCGGCGCGAGCTATCTTGCTAATTTTGGCCTTGATACGGAGTTTATCAGCGACGCAACCCGCCGCAGCGGAGAATTCCGCGATTTGCCCACAGAAGCCAGGGCAGCGCCGCCACTCCGCTTTTGGCGGCTCTCGGGCGCAGGCTCCGGTGGACTCGGTGAACGCGCCTCAAGTAATCTCATCGCACTCAACAACGGACTCTTGGTCGCGCCGGCCTATGGCGCTCGAGCGATTCAGTTCCGCTATCCGATCACCGGCGATTGGACCTTTACCTTTGAAGGCAAAAACTGCGACTTCGGCTACGGCGGGCTCACCTCTTCCATCTCTTCCGATCAACGCGGTTACGGATCAACTGACACGATGTTGTCGTCCCGCCGCATCCTGCTGGGCAACGCGATGTTTCCTCTTCCCGCCAAACGCTTTGCCGAATCGGTCGAACCGCACAGCGCGAATCAATACGAACTTCGATCCAAGGGAGGCAAGTTGGAGTTTGGCGTGAATGGCCAATTCCCTTCCGAGACGGTGCTAAAGGACGCATCGCCGAGCCTCTCCAGCCCCTGGCTATCGATCGCCATGCAAGGCGGCGCTGCGCCGCCGATGATCCGAAACCCGCGTCTGATCGGTCAGCCTACGATCCTAAGCGAAGTCGATCTCGCCGCTAGCGATCGGTCCGACGGCTGGATGACTCGGTTCGGGCTACCGACTCGCGGATTTTCCGATAGCGCATCTCGCCTCGCGATTTCCCTGCAACCCGCCGACCAAACTTCAACGGCTAGTGCGGGGCGTTACGACGACACTTGGAACTTCGAAAAGGGCGAAATCACGGGCCCACGTAACGAAACCGTCCCAGCGACTTCACAGCTCGGCATCACTTACTCCCGAACGCTTGCTTCCGGAGAGAAGATCTCTTACGAGTTTTTCTATGAGCCCGGCAAGTCAATCGCTCATCTCGCCTTGGGCAATCTCGACCTGTTGATCAAGCCGGAAGGCATTCACCTTGGGTGGGAGAGTTCGCGCTCGGGAAGCCAGTTTCGTGGTGGAACGCAGCAGCTCGTTACCGCCAGCGAGCTCGTGGGTTACTTCGTCAAAGCCGAAGGCGCCGCGCCGCTCAATCTCAAGGCCGGCGACTGGAACCAAGCCGAGCTCTCGATCAAAGCCAATGAACTGACTCTCACAATCAATGGCCAAATCGCCCTCGTCCGACAACTAGAGCCGACCATCGTCCGCGAATTTTCTCTGTTCCACTTCCCGCGCGAATCCGAATTCCGCGTTCGCAATCTCAAACTAACCGGCGACTGGCCCACCTCGATCGCCGCCGAAGATCTAACCAAAATCCTCGCCTGGGAAAGCGCGCCGCCCACTCGCGATCAACTTCGCGTCGCCCTCGCGCTGGCAACCGAAACCGGCGAAGTCGAAGCCGCCAAGGA
>JBKJSI010000911.1:0-10220 GCA_046595915.1 Pirellulaceae bacterium | reverse complement strand
ATTCAAAAGGCGTCAGCACCCACAGCTTCCGCGCCAAAACCTAAACCAGCCATTGCCGCAAAGCCCGCAGTGATCGCTCCAAAAAACTCTCCCGCGACAACAAAGCCATCGGAGGCTGCGGCGGTTTCTGCCAAATCAGACACAAAGCCCACAGTAACAAGTACAAAAATCGAAACCAATTCCCTAGGCATGAAACTCACCATCGTTCCGCCCGGCGAGTTCCAAATGGGAACGTCTGACGACAACCGCGTCGACACCGATCCGGGCGAGCGCCCTATGCACCTGGTTCGGCTTACCAAGCCGACCATCATTGGCATCCATGAAGTGACCGTGGGACAGTTTCGCGCTTTCGTCAATGCCACCAAGCACGCAACCGATGCGGAAAAAGAAGGCGTCGGCTCGAGCGGCTACGACCCGATCGCGAAACGCTTCGTCGAGGACGAGAACCGCGTCGAATTTAACTGGAAAAACATCGGCTATCCACAAACCGAAGATTGCCCCGTCACCAACGTCTCCTGGAATGACGCGCAGGCTTTCTGCGTTTGGCTCAGCGGCAAAGAGGGCAAACGCTATCGGCTCCCCACCGAAGCCGAATGGGAATACTGCTGCCGCGCAGGCGCGAAAACTCGATTCGCGACCGGCGAGGCGCCGGAGTCGGTCATCGGTCACGGCAATTTCGCCGATGCTTCACTCCGCGAAAAATGGCCGGCCGCCCTTTGGAGTTTGCGAAGCAACGATCAATTCCCCTTCACCGCACCTGTCGGTGAATTCAAACCCAACGCATTCGGTCTCCATGACATGGTCGGCAATGTCGCCGAATGGTGCGAAGACTACTACGACCCAACCTATTATGCGCGAAGCTCACGAGCGGATCCGCCCGGCGCCTCTTCGGGCGACACTCGTGTGGTGCGCGGTGGCAGTTGGTACAACGAAGAGAGCGGCCAGCGCCCCGCTATGCGCGTCCCCGGCTGGCCGCCTACATGGCGCAGCGTCGTACTCGGCTTCCGTATTGTGAGGGAGTAAGACATCCATTTCTCTTTATCGCGCCGCAAAAGCGGTGGACAGATACACGTCCGATTGCCAAAAATTGCCTTTTTGAAATCCAAAGGGGTTAGCATGTAACTTCGCTCGTCCTCATCCTGTAAATCCTGTTCCTCCTGTCCAAAAAATGCTCACCCGACGAACACTCCTGAACACCATCGGCAACGGCTTCGGCGCCTTAGCCCTCGCGTCGATCCTCCAAGACGACAAAGCCTTCGCTTCCGATGTCGGCGCCCGTCCCGGCATCCCGCACCACGCCCCCAAAGCCAAACGCGTCATCCAGCTCTTCATGGGCGGAGCAGCGAGCCACATCGACCTCTTCGACCACAAACCCGAGCTCATCAAGCAGCACGGCAAGCCCTCGAGCTTCGGCGAAACCGTCGAAACCTTCCAAGACGGCCTCGGCCCCTGGATGAAACCGCCATGGGAGTTTTCACCATACGGCCAAAATGGAAAGCAGCTCGGCGCCCCCGTCGCCCGCCTCGGCGAAGTCATCGACAAGATCGCCTTCGTCCACAACATGGTCGGCAAGACCGGCGTCCACAGCCAATCGACCTACCTGCAAGCGACCGGCTTCCAATCCCCCGGCTTCCCCGGCATGGGCGCCTGGGTCAGCTACGGCCTCGGGAGCATGAACGAAAACCTCCCCACGTTCGTGGTGCTCCCAGATCACCGCGGCTTCGCGAGTAACGGCGTCAAAAACTGGGACTCCGCATTCCTCCCCGGCCAACACGCTGGCACGATCATCGACCCGATCAAGAGCGACCCGATCGCGAACCTCCGCCCGCCCGCGAGCTCCAAATTCATCACCAGCGCCGCCGACGCCGACGCAAAAGCCGCGCTCGCGGCGATGAACAAACTCCACGCCCAGTCCCACGCCGGCGACGACCGCCTAGAAGCCCGCATCCGCGGCTACGAACTAGCCGCCGGCCTCCAACTCGCCGCGCCCGAAGCCTTGAACCTAGCCGACGAACCCGCGCACATCCTCAAACTCTACGGCCTCGACAACATCCCCGCATCCTTCGGCGCCGAGATCAACGCTCGCGAGGAGGGCGTCTACTTCGCGAAAAAATGCCTCACCGCGCGAAGGCTCCTCGAGCGCGGCGTCCGCTTCGTGCAAATCTGGTCCGGCAACGACAACGGCTTCCCGCGCCGCAACTGGGACTCGCACGAAAACATCGCCCGCGACCACGGCCCGCTCGCCGAAGGCATGGCCGTCGGCGCTTCCGCACTCATCAAAGACCTCGACCAGCGCGGCCTGCTCGAAGACACGGTCATCCTCTGGACCACCGAGTTCGGGCGCATGCCCAGCTCCCAAGGCGGCGTCGGCCGCGACCACAACCCCTACTGCTTCACGAACTGGCTCTGCGGCGGCGGCATCAAGGGAGGCATCTCGCACGGCCCCAGCGACGACTTCGGCTACAAACCCGCCGACCGCAACAACCCCACGCAGGTCTACGACATCCACGCCACAATCCTGCACCTACTAGGCATCGACCACACGAAACTCACCGTCCGCCACGGCGGCATCGACCGCCGATTGACCGATGTCCATGGCCATGTGATCAAAGAAATTCTGAGCTAATCGGCCAGCCGCCGGGAGAACTATTCATGCTTCGGGCGCAAACTCGCAGACTCTATTTACTCATTGGCCTCCTGGCGATCGCGGTACTTTCATACCTCGTGGTTTCGCTTGACCCATTTCAGTTCTGGCACAAACCTCAAGCCGATCCGATTGCGCTCGTGTCGGAATCATCACCGGCCGCGGAGACGCCGCCCGAAGAAGACAGCAAGCCTCCTTTGTCCGCTCGAGTCGCTCGCCGGAGCCCGTTCCCATTCGATCCCAGTTCATCCACTCCCACACAAAAACGGACCACGGAGGAACTCGAAGCCTCCATCAAGCAGCTCGGCGATATGAACAACGTGAAAGTCGCTCATGCGGGCATCGAACTTCTCGACAGCGCCGGCGAATTCGCGTTTCCCGTCCTCATCGCCCACCTAAATGATCAGACACCTGCGAACACTTGCTTTGGAAAGGCGGTAGGCGTTCCACCGGGCGTCGTCTACCCCACGATCGGCGACGTCTGCTGGGACACGCTTCACTGGCAAATCATGGGCAGCTATGCCAAGGCTTTTCCCGAAGGCGATCTCTTAACGCCGTCCAACATCGCCGATTGGTTCGCCGCCCACAAAGAAATGAACCTCTGGGAACTCCGCATCGCGGCGCTCCAAGAAGAAATCGCACTCGCCGAAAAAAGCGACCCGCCAAACGAACCGTACATCACTCAGTTCATGGAGCGACTCGCGATCGTCGAAGCACTCGCCAAGAACGCTCAGGCCTCCGCCGCGTCGAAATAACCCTACTTCATTCCGTCCATGGCCTTCCGAAACGCCCCCGCATCAAATATCGCCGTGATCGGAATCGTAAACCCACCGAGAACTTCGCTCTTCACTTCACCAGCCGACGATTTGATCTTGAGTTTGTAAGAGCCTTCCGCATCCAGCAAATACTGCTCCAGAGTCTGATCGCGCGGATCAACAATCCAATATTCCTTCACCCCATGCGCCGCATAATCTTCGAACTTCACTCCGCGATCGATCTTCTCGGTGCTCTCCGAAAGAATCTCCACAATGAAATCAGGAACAGGGTACTTAAGGGTATCTCCGTCAATTAGCTCGACTTTGCCTGGGCCGAAGTAGGCGATATCTGGCTCGTATGCATTTCGGTGGAAAACACAGAGCGCCTTTTCAGCTTTAACCTGTCCGCCAAATTTAACCGTCCAAATTTTGATGAGCGTAAAGAGATTTCCTGACGCCTCGATATGCCGATCTTTCGCCGGTGAATGCACAATCACCTCCCCATCAATAAACTCCGCCTTCTGGCTCTCCGTCACCTCGTCATAGAACTTCTCGCGCAGCGCCGCCTCGGCGGCCAGCTTCTCATTGATCTGCTGCGCAATCTGAGGCAGCCAGTGGGACTCAAGGATTGATTGAAGCGCAACGTTGGGAGCCATACGCTCCAAAATACTTCGCTCAGGAATCACCTTCAATATCATCAGCTATTCCTCCCTTTCCGTGTTTCCGTGATCGTATTTGCATCCCTACAACGAAACCTTCATCCAAAACGGATGCTGACGATCCCCGCGCGTTCGTACATCTTCCAAAAGCGTCTCCGCCGAAGGCTTCTCTTTGATCGGAATTACTTTCCCGCGCATGACTTTGATCGGCTTGTCAAAATCGACAAAGTCAGGCGACAAGCACAGCGTCAGATTTTCGCCCACCGATTTCACCGTGATCGCATTCGCACTGTCGGTCTTAGCGATCTTAAATGACGTCTTCCCCGGCGAGCCGCCTTTCGGCGCCGGCCACTGCAGCGGCAATACGATGTGCTTCTGCGGAATCCCATCAATCTCCAAGCACCACGCAAAATTATCCCACGGTCGCATCGTTGTAAAATCGTCAAACTTGTCCCGCTTGAAATCGCGACGGTAAACTTCCATCCAACGGAACATCTCGATCACATCCTCAAAATAATCTTCGAGCCCGCGCCCTTGATACTCGACGATCGTGCAATCGAAGCCCGCCGCCCGAATATACTTGTCAACCAACTTGCCCCAGCGAACCGACAACGGCTGGCCATCTTTCTCACCGCACACAAAATAAAACGGAAGTCCCTTGCCATTGTCCTTGTAGCGACTTATGTAGCGATCGGAATCTTTCGACTCATCCACCTGCGGACCCACCGGCAATACTCCCGCCCACAAGTCGGGATGCGACAAACCAATATCCCAAGCCGCATCCGCGCCTGCTGCCAGACCCATCAAAAATACGCGATCGGTATCGACTGAAAATCGCCGCGTCGCATCGCGCAAACTATTGAGCACCGCCGCATGTTCCTCCGCCGAGAACAGATAGCTCGAGGCGCCGTTCCGTGACCAAAGCGGCGCGATCACGATATAGCCATGCCGCGTCGCCTGCCCTGGGCGCGATCCATCCGGCAACGGCGGACCGCACCACCAATCAATCTGTCCGCGCGGCGACCCGTTCTGTCCATTGAGCGCCACGATCGTTGGATAAAACCGCCGTGGGTCATATTCCGGGGGCAACTGCACCAAATAGGGCACCGGCGCAGCATCACCCGAAACACCTCGACATGTCAGCTCATAGAACCCCGGCGGCGCCCCTTCCGCCTGCTTAGGAGCTTCGCCGAGCGGCTGCATGTTCAAAACGATGCGCGCCAAGTACTCCGGCGTCCCTGCTTCCTGTTGATCGATCAACCGAAGAATGACCGCCCGCTCCTCTTTGCCCGACGCTTTCATGTATCGCAGCACGAGCTTCCGCGTCTGAAATGCCGAGAGCGCGACGCTGAGCGTCTTCGCCTTCGTAAACCCTTGCCCCAGCACCCAGCCGCTCACTGCGAGCGCGTAACGCTGATCCGCCGGCAGAGTCTTGTCATCTTTTAGGCGGTCGTAGTCGGCCAGACGCGGCAAGGTCGAAACCTTGATCGTCTCTTTGATTTCGGTCACGAGTTCTTCGACGCCCTTCTTGAATTCCGGGTCGCTAATCTCGCCCATATCCCGATCGAGTGCGGCGACGATCTGGTCACGCTGCTTGAGGATGTCGTCGTAGTCCTTGAGCTTTTCCTTGACGCGCACCAGCGTCACGCCCGCGATTCCCTCCTCGGGAAAATTCTTGAGCCGATCGATTGCGAGCAGATGTTGTCCCGATTCACGCCGGCGGTCGATTTCCTTGATGAATTCCTCCGCGCCGATTTGCAGCAGGCTCACTTCCTGTTGTTTCAATTCCGCCAGATCGGGGAACTGCTTGATGATGCTCGCCAGTTCGTCCGCCGCGTCGCCATAGCGTTGCGCCTGGAAGAAGAGTTTGTAGACCCGCAGGCGCTGCTGCGGGTCGTTCATGTTGATCGTGCGATAGATGATCGCCCGCAATTCTTGCGCGGGAATCGAGTTGGTCCGGAATCGCATATCGGAGACGGTCGCTTTCAGGTCACCGCTCGCTGCGAGGCCTTCGACTTTCACGTAGCGCGGATTGATCTCTGTCACGCCTTGCAGCAGGTTGAAGGGGCCGTCGCCCGAGGCCATTCGCAAGATGCGCCGACCAAATTCATCGAACGGCCCGCGCGAGATGATTGGCCCGGCGTTTCCCAAAATCGATTTCGTGCCCGACGCGACTTTTTGTGGAATACGAAATCGCTCAAACGCGGTCGCTTTCACTTCCACGCGATTGGTCAGGTTCCTCATCGAGGTAAAGACGCGGCGCAGCCCATCGGGCATGAGCAAAATCATTTCGTTGACGCCTTCGACGGTCACCTGCCCGTCGAAACTCGCCAGCTTCACTGCTTGTTCTTCGGTGAGCTGCCCGGTGTCGTAGGTCAAGGAGTTTTTGAGCGTAATCCGCTCTTGGCCCCGCGCCGTGAACGGCGATAGCAAGGCGAGCCCGGCTAATATGAAGACAGAAGTTCGCATCCAACGGCGAGTATTCATGCGGCGGCGCCTCTTAAGAATTCCAGCTAGGCCATTCCAACTAGTGCTTGTTCCACAAAATTTCGGCCGTCATCCGGGGGCTTCCGCTACGCGGTGCGCCCCCGCCACCCGGAAAGATCTTTGTGGACGGAGAACTAGGCCCGGCTTCCTGCGGTTCCGGCGCGGGAAGGGGCGTGTTCTTTATTGTCCAGGGGGTTGTCGGAAACGGCAAGCGCAGCGGGTGGAAAGTTCGGTTGCGGCGGGGGATTTTGAGAAAGGGCTTGTTTTTGTTGCTGGCTTGCTGGCCAAGTCTCTCGCTCTCGGCCCTGATTATGCGGGTCATTCGGGCTTTCGGGGCTGCTAAAAAGGGCTTGTTTTTACAAACTTGCAGAGATGCTTACTTGCGCGCTCACTAGGGAGACGCAAGTTAGCGCTCATCTTTGGCAAGCTGGGGTTTACCAAGGACTTAGGGAGAGGGGCTGTCGAAAAGGGCTTGTTTTTGAAAGGTGATCAAGATGCTCAAGATGATCACTATCTGGGAAGCAAGGTGCTCAAGATGATCAGGTGGAAACCAGGGGAAGTCTGGTCCCCTGGGGAAGCGGCGTTGGGGAAGGGCTCGCCTTGGTGTTTGTAACGTGTTTGCAACCTTTTTAACACATTTCCTTAATAGATTTCCGAGAGCGATCGGTGGTGGGGCGATGCGGTGCGCGTCGGGGTAAGATTGGGGTGGTGCGAAAGCTGTGGGAACGGCGAAAAGGGAGTGCGATCGGATGGTGAGATTGTATTTGGTTGTTGTGGTCGCGGCTTTTCTTGGGGATGCGCGTTGCGCGAGGGGACAGACTCAAGATGACTTTGAAACGATCACGCCGCGCGTGAAGTGGAGGTTTGAGGTCGGAGGCTGCGCTGGGCCGATCACGGTGGAGAAAAGCGGCATCTTCGTTGGGTGCTCGGGACCGCTGGGCGGGGGAAGCATGCATTGTTTCACGCGCTCCGGCTCCCACGTTTGGCGCGCGGACCATCCCAAGCTTCCACTCCGCGCCAATGACATGGGAATTGGTATTCACTCCAAGCCCGCCATAAAGGATGATCGCGTTTACTACAACTCCAATCGCGGTGAGATCATTTGCGCGGACCTGGAAGGTTTCTTTGATGGCGAGAACGATGGCCCTTATCAGGAGGAAACGAGCGTCGGCCGCCCCTATGTCGATATCGTTTGGAAAGTCGATTTGATGCGAGACTATGGCGTCTATAAGCGAGACGCCGGCGACATCTATAACCCTCATCCCAGCGTCTTGCTCGATGGCGACGCGCTCTACTGCATCGCCGGCCACGGCCGTAAATACGAAGAGGGCCCCAACGGGAAGTGGTTTGAGAACACGCCCGACGCCCCCTCCCTCGTCGCTCTCGACTCAGCCTCTGGCGCACTCCGCTGGAAGCACCACGCCGATAACCATCGCATTCGTATCGGGCAATGGGGAAGTCCCTCTTTCTTCGATAGCGCGGCGGGCGAGCAACGCCTCGCCTACTCCGGCGGTGACGCGATTTTGTATTCGCTCGATCCTAAGACTGGCAAAGTCCATTGGCAAACTGAGCTCGAACCGGCCCATGGCAAAGGTTTTTCTTCGGGTCATCCTTGCGTTTGGGAAGATTTATTGCTCGTGGGTCTGGGGCGCGAGTGCGATGACACGATCAAGTTCTCGATCTTTGCTGTTACTCGCGAAGGCGCAATTGCGTGGCGATTTGCGCATCCTGAACTTCACGGTTGCATCAGTTCGCTCGTCGTGAGAGATGGCGTCGCCTTCGCTTACTCTAGCGGCCATGTGCTCTTCGCCCTCGACGCCCGCACGGGTGCGCTGCACGAGCACCGGAAGACCGCAGAAACGGCGGCGCTCTTCTATTCACCGGTTCTCGTCAAAGACCGCATTCTTGTCGCGAGTGATGAGGGAGTGTACGAATTCACGGCGGACAAATTGCTCACGCCTAAACGATATTGGGACTGCGGCTATCCTCAAAGTGACCCGGTGGTGGTGGGGAATGAGATTTTTGTGGTGAATAGCCGCGAGCTGATTTGTGCGAAGTGGGAGGAAGCGAAATGAGATTCCGCTTCCGAACGCTGCTGATTGTCATGGCGCTGATCGCGCTGGCGCTCGGAATTGGCGCGCCGTATTACCAGCGTTATCGGGCGATCTGTTTGGCCAAGGAAGCTGGCGTCGCTGTGATTTTTGAGGATTCATCGCAGCCATGGAAACCACCACACTGGACGCAGGTGTTTCGGCGCGTCGAATGGATTAAAGTGGGGGACGACATCGACGAACGAGAGCTGCGAGCGATTTGGCGGCGGCTGGGCGAGGTGCGCCAGCTCACCTTTTCTTTCTATGACATGAATGGGGAGACGGCTACGGCGATCGGTCAGCTGTCCAGTCTCGAGAAGCTTGACATAGGCTGCGCTAAGCCTACGCCGGAGGAGCTGAGAGCGATTTGCAACAGCCGCAGCTTACGGGAGATTGAATTTTCAGCGACGATTCGCGATGAGCACTTTGAAGCTCTTGGAAAAAGCCAATCGCTGCGGGAGATCGCCCTCGGACTTGCGACCGATCGACAGCTGCGCCTTTTGAGCGAGATTCCGCAGCTTGAGTGCCTTCGGTTTTATGCAGCGGATATGGAGGGGAATGTTTCGTGCAAGGCGATTGAGGCGCTATTGATGCGGCATCCCAGGATGACCCTACGAGTCAACGGTGCTTATCAGGTCAATGAAGAGTGGTGGGCCGAGCTGCAAAAGCGGTTTCCGGAGAGTCAGATTCAGGCAGAGCAGTCGATGAGGACGAGGAAGGAGGCCAAATGAGATTTCGTTTCCGCACGCTATTGATTTTTCTCACGCTTGTGGCCTGCGGTCTTGGGGCGGGTACGCATTATGTCAACCGCTACAGGGCGCTCTGTGTCGCTGACAAACTGGGAGTGACCTTGAGCTATGAGGGAGAAGGAAAGAATAGTGCAAAGCCGGAGTGGAAAGATGCTTTCAAGCGAGTCGAGGCGATTAGCGCGGAGCAGAGTTTGGATGATGAGCGCCTCAGGTATGTTTTGAGCAACTTGTGGGACGTGCGAAAGGTCAAGATGAAGTGGGGCAGGCCGGCGATCGAAACGGCCAGGGTGATTGGCAGGCTACCGTCGCTAGAGGAATTCGATTTTGGCTTGCAGTGGCTGGAGCATGGCGAACTCGAAGCAATCTGCAAGTCGAGCAGTTTGAAAACGATCTATCTTGGTCTGCCGGTGAGTGATTTGGAGTGCGAGGCCCTGGGCAAAAGCCGGTCGCTGCGAAAGCTAAGCCTGCCGGGGAGTCGATTGAGGAGCCAGCAGCTGATGCATTTGAATCAGATTCCTGATCTGGAGTTTCTGTGGTTCTCGGTGAAAGGGAAACTGAGCCAATCACGACGCGAAGCGATTGAGAAGCTGGTAACGCATCATCCGAAATTAACGCTTCGCGTCAGCATGACTGATGAGGAGGAACAGTCGTCTCCTTCACGGCGACCAATGCACGGCATAACGCGGCGCGAACGCGAAGAGAATGCGGCTTGGTGGGACGCAGGGCCAGCGGTAACTTTGGATATGACGGGGCAATGTGCGCAATCTCGTACTTTGCCTATTTGAAATTGAAACACTTCCTGAAATGTGGTATGTCGCAAATGAACTTCGCCAATT
>JBKJSI010000906.1:0-7942 GCA_046595915.1 Pirellulaceae bacterium | reverse complement strand
AAGTACCCCTCCATCGTTCGGTTCAGCAGAGGCGTCGCCGCCAACCCAAAAATCACCGCCAAAACACAAACGACGCGAGCGCGCCATAACGAACGTTGGGCTCCCTCGCCATTCTTCAGCCGAGAAACACCAGCGGCCATCAACATGGCGGGCAAAAATACACAAACCAAACTCGCCAAAAACCACCGCACATGCTCACTACCACTCGGCCGATCAAATAAGAATTCTCTTTCCCCTCCCAACAGCCAACCAAGTTCCGTCGAAACCCAATGGGCCGACCGCCGAACTTCCGCCACGCGCGCCGGTTCTCGCGACGATGTCGGCGGATCTCGCCGCAAGTCAATGCACACCAGTCGCGACGGACTGCGAAGCAACAATCGCCCCTTCGCCATCGCAGGCGCAGTCCAGCAAATCTCATCCTCAAAAACCTTCGTTCGCGCGAGTTCCTGATACGACTCTCTCGCCGCGCGAGCCAAAATCAGCTCCCCTTTATCGCTAAAAAGCAACAATTTGTTGTCAGCAACAATCGTAGTCGCGTGCCCCACTTCTTTCGTCGACCAAAGCTCTTTGCCAGTCTCCCAGTCGAGGGCCCGATACTCCCCACGAGACGGCCTGTGCGACTTTGCTTGCGGATCGCGAATATCAAAACCATAAAGCGTCTCCCCCGCGAGGACGCTCGACGCCGTGTCGTTGGAAAAGGTCGCGTTAAACCAAGCGGTGGTCACTTCGACCTTTGGTTTGCCATTAGGTAACTCCACAAGCGCCAGCCGATGCTGAGTCGCGCCAGCGCGGAAGGGAAACGCCAGCAGTAGCCGCCCCTCGCGAAAGATGGGACTAGTGGAATGCTCATCGTAGCCATGCGACAAATCGAAGCGCCCCAGAATCGCGCCCGAAGAAGCCTCATGAAACACGACAACATTTCGCAAAAAGGCGACCAAAACGCGCCGACCGCCAAGCTCAATCGGCAAAATCGATGCATAGCTCGCCGGCTCATCGCCCGCGGCCCAAAGTACTTTGCCGTTGAGTGGATCAATCGCAACAACGCTTGCGCCAGGCCCGCCACAAGGCAAATAGAGCCGATCCTCATCAATGATCGGCGACGCCGCATAACCAAATTCGGCGCCTTGAAGGCCGAACTTTTCTTGCAGGGAAAGACTCCACCGCACCTTGCCCGTCGCTGCCTCATAACACGCCAGTCGGCCATCAGGATCGACGCACAAGACCGCGTCGCGCCAAAGCGTGGGCGTAGAACGCGGCCCAGGATAAAGCCCCGCGGGATCGTACGGCAGAGCGTATCGCTCGCGCCAAACCTGTTTCCCAGACTCCAAATCGAAACAAACGAGATACTGTCCGAACAAATCCTGATACTGAGTGAAAACGCGTCCTTGCCCGATTGCGCAAGAGGAATATCCCTGCCCCAAATCGGCCGTCCAACTCACCGCCGGCCCTTCCTCCCGCCAAAAATCGACCAGCGGCGTCGCGTCACCGTGAGCCTGCTGCCCAATGCCGCGCGGCCCGGGCCAATCAAGCTTCACGCCGCCGCCAATTTGGGCGACCGCAAGGCATAGCAGGAGGGAGAACATATCGCATTTCAAAGATAGACGTGAAGACGACGCGAGATAGGTAGTGTACTGCGTGCGAGAGACAAACATGAACTGCACGGGAGCCTGGCCTACGTGCACAGCTTTAACCCGAATACAGATCGCCAGAAGCCAGTAGTTCGCTTCGCATCTCCACTCTCTCGTCTGTATTCATTTGGAGAAGACGAATGGTTGCCTCACCCATGCGGGTCCGACCGACAATGAACGCGCCCTGATATTCGAAGTGATCTTCCCAACGGTCATTGCGAGGATGAAAAAGCACGACAATCTCTCGGCTAAGCAAATCAAGAGTCGCGAGATTGGGTCCTTTGTGAAAATTGCAATCAGGACAGGCCAACGCCAAATTTGCCGGCGAATCATCAAGGACATGCTGTTGAGCCTGAACGTGCTCAACATGAAAGGTTAGAAATGGACACGCCAGTTGTGGCAAATGGCAATATTCACAGCGATGAAGGGCCCGCTGTCGAACAAACTGGCGAAGCTTGGCATCCATGTGTTACGACGCTTTAAGAACTCGTCGGGCACGCGCTTGCATGATGGTTACAAAATGAAACGCCGCCAAAATGCGCTCGTACTCAAAACGATCCGCTTCCGTGAGAGTCCCTTGATTTGCCTTTTCGGCAAGTTCATCGACTCGCTCTTGGGTCGCAGGATCAGCCCGAAGCGCGGCAATCTTCGCAGCTGCCCCAGTAGTCAGGCACTCGGCGAAAGGCTCAATCAGTCGATCAAGAATAGTGCTACTCATATCGACATTATACCTCACAGCGACGCCTTCGACGCTAGATGAATTGGGAATTTCGTGCCTGCTGTTCAAGCAAATTACCTGGGCTGGAGCCTAGCCTACGTGTACTCGTGGGGGGGCAGAACACACAGACTCAAGGTGGGTATCAGAAGCAACAAATGGTCTAGCGGTTGGCAAGGCAGAGGAGGTCGTACAATAAAACTTGGCTCATCACACGACATCTGTCGAAACACTATGCGGACGCATTTCAACCAGTCTTGGCCCCCAGCCGCGCACAAAAAGGATCACGCTCAAATGACCACCCCAACCCCACACGTCCTCCGCCCACCGGGCAAAGGCAAAACTATCGCCGTCGTCGGCGACATCTACCGCTTCCTCGCCACAGGCGCAGAAACCAACGGCAAATACGCCATGTGGGAAGCCATCGTCCCACCCGGCGGCGGCCCACCGCCTCATTCCCACAGTCGCGAAGAAGAAGCCTTCTACATCCTCGAAGGCGAAATCACTTTCACAGTCAACGGCCAGCGCATCGTCGCCCAAGCCGGAACCTTCGCCAACGTGCCGATCGGCTCGCTCCACTCCTTCAAAAACGATAGCCAAACCCCGGCGCGCATGCTCATCATCATCGCCCCAGCAGGCCTAGAAACCATGTTCTTCGAAGTCGGCATCGAACTCCCCGAAGGCGCAACCACCGGCCCACCCCCCAGCAAAGAAGAAATCGACCGCTTAATCGAATGGGCGCCGAAATATGGCATCGAACTACACCTGCCACCTCACTAGGTCTGCAACGTCGGCCAATCATCCCACAGGTGTAACTGTCACCCAAGTGGCATAAAGAGGGTGCCACTGGCCAAAGCCAGTGCGGAAGTGCAACTAGACATAGCCACCCGAACCGACCTCAAGCAATCTTCTGCCAAGATTCCAAGGAGTCGAGCCACACATTCTCCTAAGCGTCTCCGCGCGAAGCCCCATCCATAACGTAGACCACTTCCTCAATACCATCACCAGGCTCACCAAGAGCTTCAGTTGAATTTCCACAAATGGCGAAGCCACATTTCTCCAAAACCCGAATCGAAGCCACATTCTGTTTGGCGACATGGGCGTGCAATGGGCGATCGGCGACATGCCGTAAGAACAGCGAAAGCATCTGCGTAGCGACGCCCTTGCCCCAATACTCTTTCCCGATCCAGTAACCCACCAGGCGTTGCCCATCCTGCGTCCAACACCCGACATGCCCGGCAACGCAACCATCGACGACAACAGTCATCGCCACCAGGCTCTCATCACCTAAAATCTTGGCCCAATGAGCCATAAAAGCGTCGCGGTCTCGGGCGGGAAAGGCCGCCATAGCATTCGCTTCCGGCTCCCGCTGATGTTCGAACAGGACAGGAAGGTCATTCTCGGTCACGGGGCGAAGCTGGATTCTACTCGCCCACGAAGAATTGTCTTGTTGCGTCATCGGTTCCCTCGAATTCCTGCACCAACTCCCGACGCCATTTCAGAGCAAGGCAAGTGGAAAACTAAATGAATAACTCTTAATAAATACGGCCACCAACCCCGAGCGCCAGCCACCTCGGCCACCAGCCACCAACTTCAAGGCGCGACAAACCGGGTTCAGCCAACCGCGCCCCTCAACCGCGCCCCAGGCCGCCGAGAGGGGGCGCGTGGGGCATCCTAGGCCAGGTTGGAAAAACAAGGGCTTTTTCAATCACTGCCGGGGGCGCGGTTAGGCGCGACCAACGATGATTTCATCTGCAAATCCCACAAACAGCCCATGCTCCATCACCCCCGGCACACCGCTGAGTCGCGCCGCCAGCGACGCCGGATCGTCAATCTGCCCAAATCGGCAGTCGAGAATGTAGTTGCCCTCGTCGGTGGTGAAAGGCTCGCCCGAGGCCGATTCGCGCCGGCTGACTTTCGCCCCAAGTTCCTCGAATTTCTTCGCTAGCAGCTTCCACGCAAACTGAACCACCTCAACGGGCAGCGGAAACGCGCCGAGCTTCTTCACCATCTTCGAGTCATCCGCGATATAAACCCGCCGCTCCGCCGCCGCCGCCACAACCTTCTCCCGCAACAGCGCCCCGCCGCCGCCCTTGATCATGCTGCGATGCGGATCGATCTCATCCGCGCCATCGATCACCAGATCAATTGTCGGCGCATCGTTGAGCGAAACGAGCGGAATCTGATTCTTCACCGCGAGCTTTTCCGTCATCGAAGAAGTCGGCACGCCGCTAACCTTAAACCCCGCGCGCACCTTCTCCCCGAGCAAATCCAAAAAAATCGCCGCCGTGCTCCCCGAGCCCAGCCCGAGGCACATCCCCTCCTCGACCATCGCCAGCGCCTTTCGCGCGGCATCGAGTTTTCCAGCCAATTTTGGGTCCGCCTGGCTCATGTTGCTTTCCTCGTTCGCAGTCCCACCTGTTGCATCAGCGCATCCGAAGTCCGGTACGCCTCTTCCACCCACTCGACAATCTTCGCCGGCTCAGGCGAATACTCCAGCTCAATCGACACCGCGCCATCAATGTCGAGCGCCTTAATCTCGCGCAGATAAGGCTCAAACGGCACCACCCCGCGCCCCGGCGGTAAATCGCCATGCACCTTGCCATCGCAGTCGGAAAGATGCACGTGAATCGCCTTCCCCGCGAGCTTCCGCACTTCCTCCGGAGCGACGTTTGCCAGCAGCAAATGCGAAACATCAATATTCGCCCGCACCGCCGGATGGTCCACGTCATCAATGAACCGCACCATATTGTCGACGTTGTTGAGCAGCGAAAGCGGAAAGGGCTCCAGCTCGAGCGCGATCTGGACTCCGCGCGAAGCCGCATAATCCCCCAGCCGCCGACAATGTTCCACCGCCCAGCCCCATTGCTCGCTCGGCGGAATCACTTCCCGATTCCAAATGTACTCGCCGAGCACCAGCAGCACGTTCTTCGCCCGATACTCATGCGCCAAATCTAGATAGGCCTCCACCCGTGCCTGATGCCAATTCCGCACGCTCGGGTTGAGATCAATCAGACCCACCGCGACGCAACAGAGCGAGACAATCGGCAAATCGAGCCGCTCGCACTCGTCGGCAATCAGCCGCCGCTCGACAACATCCGTATCGAGCGGGTCAATAAACAGGTCCACGCAGTCAAAGCCGATCTCTTTCGTCTTACGCAAGCCAAAGACCGTAGGCTGATTCGCCTGCACCCATGCCGAGTTAATAAGGCCTAACCGCATCAAGTGGCCGCCGAGGAAGAGGAGAACGGGACCGCCGCCACATCATAAGGGCCGCCTCCCGCTCTGGTTAGTCGCCTTCATGTTGGAGTCCCGCCTTTAGGCGGAACCGTGGTGCAGAACGGCCGCGTTGCAATACCGGCTAAAGCCGGAACTCCAGCGAATGTGCCGCACTCAGGCCCGCGAGCATGCCCGTGCTAAACGCCGCTTGAAAATTGTAGCCGCCGATTGGCCCGTCGAGGTCGAGCACCTCGCCGGCGAAATAGAGACCCGGTGTGCGGCGACTCTCCATCGTTCGCGAGTCCACATCACCCAAATCAACGCCGCCCGTCGTCACTTCCGCTTTCTCGAATCCCAGCGTTCCCGCCATTGGAATGCGACACGCCTTCACCTGCGTCACGAGCGCCTTCCGCAACGGTTTCGACCACTCCGCCCCGCGCAGCTCTAACGAAATCTGCGCCCGTGACATCAAAGTTTCCGCGAGCCGTCGCGGAATATGCTGCGCGACCAGATTCACCAGCAGCTTGCCTCCCTCGCGCGAAGCCTCCTGCGACCACTGCGTCTCTATCGCCTCCAGCGTCTGACCCGGCAAAAAATCGCAAACGAGTTCGAGCATCCGCGGCTTCGGATAAGTCGCCACCGCGCGACTCACATCAAGCGCCGCCGGACCGGAGAGCCCGATGTGCGTAAAGAGGAGCGAAGAACGTCGCCGCGCCAAAACACCATCCTTGCCAACCCTCCCACGCATGCCTTGCCGAGGCGGCACAGGCGCATCCCCCGCAATTTCCCTTTGAATTCGAATCTCGACCGACGCATCGGGAATCGTCAGCCCCTGTAACCCTTTAACCCACGCCTCATCTGTCAGCAGCGGCGCGAGTGCCGGGCGCGGCGGAACAATCCGATGGCCGAGCTTCTCCGCCCAATCAAATCCTTCGCCCGTCGTCCCGCAGCCCGGATACGACTTCCCACCCGTTGTCACAATTAGTTTGGCGCAGGAAAGCCGCCGCGTCGGCGTGACTACTTCGAACCCGCCCTCGACGACGGCAAGCTCGGTCACTGCTTCCCCGGCGGACAAAGTGACGCCTGCTCTGCCAGCTCGTCGCAGTAGTGCTTGCTGCACATCGACCGCCGAGTCGCTCTGCGGAAAAATTTTCCCGGTATCTTCGCGTTTCACCCCCACGCCTTCGGCCCCAAATAGCTCGATCACGCCCTTCGGATCGAGCTTGGCGAGCGCCGAGTGCAAAAACTTTCCCTGGTCGCCGTAGGCCTCAATAATGCCCCTGGCGTCAGTATCGTGGGTCAGATTGCAGCGAGTCCCGCCTGACATCAAGATTTTGACGCCCGGCTTGCGGTTCTTCTCCAAAAGCAGCACCCGCCGCCCCTGCTCGGAGGCGACAATCGCGGCCAAGAGCCCCGCCGCGCCTGCCCCAATAACGATCACGTCCTGGTCGAACCGTTGACTCATACTGGGCACATTCACGCTCAAACCGAGCTACCTAGGTTTCGTTTGCGTTATTAGGGGTGACTACTTAGGATAGCAGCACATGGGAATCTCGTGGTTTGGAGCTGGAAATATGCACCCTGGCGTTCGTTGGAGCGTCACTTCTCTCGTTTTCGCGGCATGCTGCGCGTCCTCGCTGATGGCCCAACCTCCAAAGACAATTGGCAAGATCGAACGATTCGATCCCGCATTCGATGAGCTCGTCTCCAAAGACGCGACCATCGAAGTGCTCGCGTTTGAACAATACAAATGGTCCGAAGGGCCGATCTGGGAGAAGAACGCCAAGTTCCTGCTCTTCAGTGACATCCCCAACAACCGCATCATGAAGTGGGAGAAGGCGGGCGAAGATCCCAAAGTCTTCCTCCAACCTTCCGGCTACACCGGACAAGAAACTTTCACCGGCGGCGAACCAGGAACGAACGGGCTCACCTTTGATAAAGAAGGCCGCCTCGTGATGTGTTGCCACGGCGACCGCCTCATCCGCCGCATGGAGCCCGATGGACGCTTCACGATCCTCGTCGACAAGTACGAAGGCAAGCGGCTCAACAGCCCCAACGACCTGATCTACAAATCGAACGGCGATCTCTATTTCACCGATCCGCCATACGGCTTGCCGAAGCAACACGAAGACCCGGGTCTTGAGCAACCTCACTTCGGCGTCTATCGCTTGGGCGCCGATGGCAAGGTCACACTGTTGACGCCAAAGATGACTCGCCCCAACGGCATTGGTTTCTCGCCTGACGAAAAAACGCTCTACGTCGCGCAGTCCGATTCCGCTGCCGCGATCTGGAAGACGTTCCCCGTCAAGGCCGACGGCACGCTCGGCGAGAGCAAACTCTTCTACGATGCAACCAAGTGGATGAAGGACCGGCCCGGTGC
>JBKJSI010000809.1:0-3998 GCA_046595915.1 Pirellulaceae bacterium | reverse complement strand
ATGCGACGCTAGCGAGGGGGGAGCATGCGAATACGTGCGAGGATCTTGCGGGCCGAATGGATTTTGGCGGCGCAACGTGCCGAAGATAGTTCCAGAGCGCGCTAAAGCGAAGAATCTAAGTCTGATCAGCCGGGGAATATCGCCGTGAGCTTTCTGCAGCGGTGTAAGTATTGGTACCTGTGCAACTTCGCCAAACCGGCAGCAAACCGGCAGCTTTTCAAAAGGCTGAAGAAGGAGCCGGTCATCTCGATCGTCGAGATCGGCGTCGGACAAGGAGGGCGGATCACCGCTCTGGCGAAAGTCATGACGCTCCTGCGCCCGCACACGAATTTTCGCTACTGCGGCATCGATCTGTTTGAAGGCCGCCCACAAGGCGCGGCCGGGTTGGAACTGCGCGAAGCGCATCGGCGATTCTCGGGACTGGGGCTGAAGGTGCAACTCGCCCCAGGCGACGCATATAGCGCCCTGGCGCGACTAGCCAACTCCCTCTCCGGCACCGATTGGGTCTTCATTAGCGCAGACCAAGATCCGGAGATCGTAGCCAAAGCAATGCGTTACTTACCGCGCATGCTGGGGCCCGAATCGACGGTCTTCGTGGAAGAACGCAGCGCCGCGGGAGAGTTAGTGCGGTACCAAGAGCTGCGCAAAACAGATATCGAGGCCAAAGTGGCCACCCAAGCGCGAGCCGAGCGTCGTGCTGCTTAACAAACTGCTAGCTCGATGAGGCACCATCCGAGCGAGTGGATGCATTGAACATGCATGCAACTCATCCTACGCATCATGCTGGACAAAAGTCCAGTCCCAGCCAAACTACTCCTGCGTATCGTCGTGTCAAACTTTGCGGCCTCGGCAAATTCGGCTGGGCATCAACAAAAAAAGCCTGACGGGATCCATTCCTCGTCAGGCCTCCAACCCAGCAGTTCATTTAGTTACTTGCCGCGCGAAACTTCCGTCCCCGACTTGCCATCGAGCGTCTTCATGATGCTCTTGGCCGTTTCCAAATGTTCCGTGGCGGTCGCTTTGCATTTCTCAAGCTTCTCGCGACTTTCGGCGGAGACATATTTTACGAGGACTTCATCGGCGATGATCGTCTTCTGGTGAGCGCCAATCTGCATGCCCATGTAGCACTTGTCAAAATCAGCGCCTTCTTTTTCGCCAAGTTCTTTCTTGGCGGCAGCGAGGCACTTCGCGGACATTTCCTGATGAATGGACGCCCAATTGAGTGCTCCCCCGGCCGTGTGGGTTGCGCCTGCATTGAAATCAACGCCGACTACACCACCCTTTTTGGTTTGCAGTTCAAGTCGTGCGCCGGACTTTTCCTTCTCCGTTTCAGTCTTGGTGGTAGCTTCCTTTCCCTCGACCTTTACAGCCTTATAATCGCCGGCCCATTTCTCAAGTTCCTTGCAGGCTTCGCCATGATCCTTGATCATTTTGTCGGCGAACTCTTTCACTTGCGGGTTTTGAGCCTTCGTCAGCGCAAATTTGGCAAGCTCAACTTCATTGCGACACTCGACCAGCTTACAGGCGGCGATTTCCTTCTCGCCTTGCTTCGCGTCATTCTGCGCTGTTTTGCCATCTTCGCGCGTGGTTCGATCTTTTGGCGCTGTGTCTTGGGCCATGGTCAGTCCTGTCCCTAGCGCCAACACCATTGCCAATGTGTAAAAAACTCTCATTGCAAAAACCCTTCCAGAAGTGAACAACGGCGATGGGAACCATCGCCGAAGAAAACGCGGAGATGCACACGCACCATGACCGCGACTCATGTCTTTGGCGAAAGACTTTGCAAGTTCAATGCCGGTTAGGAAGGTTTTGACTCAAGTCCTACTTAAGAGGTAGATCGCTCGCTATTGCCCCTCATCTGCGACGTCGCAGCACGACAAATTGAGCGATCACCCGGACAAGTCTTCGACTCCTGTCGCATCGCGCACTTCTGACGTAGCCACGAATGCGTCAGACGAAGCGTCGAAAAGTTTCTCTGCAGCGTTTTGATCCCTGGCGCGCGAGTTGCCTTCTTCAATAGCAATTACGAAGTCGCCAACATCACTATGGAGTAGGCATCATGGCGAAGCAAAAGGACCAAGTCAAAAAGACCCCTTCGCAGGTTCCAGACAAGGATCAATACTCCGCTGGTGGGCCGCGACAGAAACCCAAGCCGCAGCCTCAAGTGCCACAAGCTGACAATCGCCCTGAGCGAGAAGCTCACCCATTTCCAGAGAAAGCGGGCGAAGGCGGGCCGAATGAAGGAAAATGGAAGGCCGAAGACATTCCACCCTTCGCCCGAACCTATCAAGAGCCACTCGATGAAGAGGGCAACGAAGAGTAGGCAGAATAGTCTAGTCTGCTTGTCGATCTTGTACTCGCCATGCCAGGATAGGGGCGCTAGAACCCTTCCGATGGACGGATGAAGTACATGGTTGATTGGCGAACCCTCTTTGTTCCTTCTGGCTCCCTCATTGAGATTATTATTCGCGGCACGGTCGTCTATTTCGTGCTGCTGGCGGCGCTACGCGTGCTGATTCGTCGTCATGTCGGCTCGATGAGCCTCATGGACTTGCTCGTGATGGTCCTCATCGCCGACGCTGCGCAGAATGCAATGGCAGGCGCTTACCGCACGATCACAGAAGGCCTTGTGCTTTGCGGCACGCTATTGGGCTGGAACTACCTTCTCGATTGGCTCGCCTATCTTTCGCCTTTTTGCGCCCGAATCTTAGAGCCGCCGCCCTTACTGGTCATTAACAATGGCAAAATGATCAAGCGCAACATGCGAGCGGAGTTTTTGACCACGGAAGAATTGATGAGCCAGCTTCGGCTACAGGGGATTGAGGACATTCATCAAGTGAAGCGTGCTTACATTGAGTCTGACGGCGGGATTAGCATTACTCACAGTCAACCAAAGAAAGACGCCTCACCTCGGGCGCACCATAACAAATCGCTCTACTAATCTGCTTCGCTTGAACGAAGGCCAGACGAAACTGCCAACAGAGAGAATCAGAAGTGCGGCGCCATTTTAGACCCAAGTTGGCTGCTGCATTCTGCATTTTCGCTGTTGTCTACGGACTGCTTTTTACTTCCGTCGACTACGACACGACGAAAGTTCCGATGGCAAGCAGCGGCTCGTTGCGAGTGATCACCTACAACGTCCAACACTTGCCGCTGGACATGCTGAACAAATATCCCAACAGCAAGTATCGCGCGAAACGTCAGGCTGAGTTGTTGGTCAACTACGACATCATTGGCCTCAATGAAGTCTTCGTCGATCGTCGCCGAAACGAGATTTGTCAGATATTGAAAGACGCGTGGGGCGCCGACTTCCACTCGGTGACTTCAAGCCATGAGGATCGCAGCGTATTCGGACTCGGCAGCGGTCTAGTTCTCCTAGCTCGTTTTCCCATTCTGGAGTCGCACACACTCACTTTTGGAAACGATAGCAGGCTTCGTGATCGCGGCTTCATTGCGGATGGCTATGCCAAGAAAGGTGCGATCCATGCGAGGATCCAATACCGATCGCCTGAACAAAGAACGGTCGACATCGATTGCTTCGTGACGCATTTGGAGAGCGTAGACACGGCTCGGCGCGATGAACAGATTTCCATGCTGGCAAAGTTTATGAAGCAACATTCCTTGGCGGCCAATCCGATATTGCTGCTTGGCGATTTGAACCTTTTGGGCGATGGTCCAGAACTTTCGAATCCGAATTCACAATACGGCAGCCTTCGCCGAGAGCTCTCCACGGTTCGCGAAACCTGGAGCGACCTCGGACTAATGTTCGAGGCCAGCGAACGGAGCACCTTCGATGCGAACTCACCAACTGGCGGTCGTCGCTTGGACTACATTCTTCTCTCGGATCCCATTCTTGGTCCGTCGCTCATTCCGCTGAGTTCTTCCGTGCGACGGTTTGCTGATCGACACGTTGAATTTCTATCAGATCACAGTGCTTTGGAGGCGGAGTTTGGGTTGGGGAAATGAGTGTGAATGGAATGCTGCGGCGCGGCGAATAT
>JBKJSI010000756.1:0-4011 GCA_046595915.1 Pirellulaceae bacterium | reverse complement strand
TGCGGGAGAATCGAGCGCATCGCCAAAACCGAAATCGCTCGCCGTCAGCGTGTAGGCAGTGTCTTCATTCGTGGTGATGGTTTTGTCGGTTCCGGTCGGTGCATCGTTCACTGAATTGACGTTGAACGTGATCGTGTTGGCCGATTGATCCAGATCCACGCCGCCGTTGGCGGTTCCGCCGTCATCTTGCACTTGGAAGGTGAAGCTGGTGTTGCTGGTTCCGTTGGCATTTGATGCGGGCGTCCAAACCAACAATCCCGAATTGATATTCGCAACGCTCACCGTCTGCCCGGCGGTTACCGCCACACCGTTGAGCCTCAGCGTTCCCGCTCCTGGGATGGTCGTTATCTTCACGGCAGTCAGCGCATTTGCGGGAGAATCGAGCGCATCGCCAAAACCGAAATCGCTCGCCGTCAGCGTGTAGGCCGTATCTTCGTTAGTCGTGATCGTCTTGTCCGTTCCCGTCGGCGCGTCGTTGACGCTGTTCACGTTGAACGTGATCGTGTTGGCCGATTGATCCAGATCCACGCCGCCATTGGCGGTTCCGCCGTCATCTTGAACTTGGAAGGTAAAGCTGGCATTGCTAGTTCCGTTGGCGTTTGATGCCGGTGTCCAAACGAGCAGGCCGCTATTGATGTTGGCCACGGTGACCGTCTGACCCGCAGTGACGGCGACACCATTGAGCCGCAACGTTCCCGCTCCTGGGATGGTCGTTATCTTCACGGCAGTCAGCGCATTTGCGGGAGAATCGAGCGCATCCCCAAATCCAAAATCGCTGGCCGTGAGCGTATAGGCGACATCTTCGTTCGTGGTAATCGTCTTATCGGTGCCGGTTGGCGCATCGTTGACTGCCGTAACATTGAACGTGATCGTGTTGGCCGATTGATCGAGATCGACGCCGCCATTCGCCGTGCCGCCATTATCCTGCACTTGGAACGTGAAGTTGGCATTGTTATTTCCGCTGGCGTTTGTCGCAGGCGTCCAAACTAAAAGGCCGCTATTGATATTGGCAACCGAAACCGTCTGGCCCGCCGTCACCGCGACGCCATTGAGCCGGAGCGTACCCGCGCCCGGAATCGTTGTGATTTTCACTGCGGTCAGCGTGTTAGCCGGCGAATCGCTCGCGTCGCCAAATCCGAAGTCACTGGCCGTGAGTGTATAGGCGGCTTCTTCCAGCGTCGTGATCGTCTTGTCGGTGCCGGTCGGCGCATCGTTGACTGCCGTAACATTGAACGTGATCGTGTTGGCCGATTGATCCAGATCGACGCCGCCATTGGCGGTTCCGCCATCATCTTGAACCTGGAACGTAAACGTCGTGTTGCTCGTTCCGTTGGCGTTTGTCGCCGGGGTCCAAACGAGGAGGCCGCTATTGATGTTGGCAACGGTGACCGTCTGACCCGCAGTGACGGCGACACCATTGAGCCTCAGCGTTCCCGCTCCTGGGATGGTCGTTATCTTCACGGCAGTCAGCGCATTTGCGGGAGAATCGAGCGCATCGCCAAAACCGAAATCGCTGGCGGTTAGCGTGTAGGCAGTGTCTTCATTTGTGGTGATGGTCTTGTCCGTGCCAGTCGGCGCGTCATTCACACTGTTCACGGTGACAGTGACCGTTGCTGTCTCGGTAACCATCCGCCCCACATTCGCAGAGCTGAAGAGTGATGTTTTAACGCTCGCCGTATCAGCGCCCGAGTAATTTGCTGTCAGCGTTTGTGAGCCCGTGTTTTCGAAGAACCGCACTTCGATCGTGTGATATCCGGCGGTAAGCGTCGTCGAGGCCGAAGCCTCAATAAAGGAATGCAGCCCATCATTGCTGACCACTTGAACGCCATCGATCCAAACGCCAGACCCATCATCGGAGCCAGCCCAGAACGTATATGTTCCACCAGTGACGATATTGATCGCACCGGTATACCGAACGCCAAATGTGTCAGCGCTGCCCGTCAAGGCGGTAGAGAGCGTCGTTACATCGAAATCGGTTGTAGTTCCCGTCGTTCCGCCTGTTGTAGCAATGTTTGCGACGGAATTGCCAGACGGCGTGCCATCATAGAAGTCATAGTCGAGCGCGCCCGCGCCAAAAGTGCTAACGGTGTACGTAAAACTTGGCGCTCCGTTGTAGTTCGCCGTGGGTGTAAAGATCAGTTGCCCGGATCCATTCAGTGTCACTGAGCCGCCCGTAACGGTTACCGCAGCGCCACCCGCCGTTATCGACGTTCCATTCACGGCAGAGATGAACTTGCCGGAATTCTCAAAGGAATCATTTCCAAGCACGCTGATGGTGACAGAGTTATCTTCATTGGTGCTGGTGGAGTCGTTCGCGATGTCCGCCACAGCAGTGACGGTGATTGTTGCAGTATCTGTATCTGTCAAGGTGCCGCCGCTGCCGGTGTTGCCACCATCCGACGTAGTCATCGTCAGCAGTACAGGACCGTTGAAATCGGCCTGTGGTGTGAAAACGGGTTTTGACGCGCCCGCGAGGAAGGTGTTGATATTGGTAACCGTTCCCGAGAGCGTAATGGTGGCGGTGCCCGAACCGGATACCGTCACACTGCCGCCCGTGGTTGCAGCGATGGCGCCGTTGCTGACCGACAGCGTCACGGTCATCGCTCCACTCGAAGCGTCGACATCAGCGATCGATAGGCCCGTCAAGGCAAGAGTGCTATCTTCGCTCACCGACCAGCCTGAGCCGATGGTATTCGTTGGCGCATCATTCACCGCATTCACGACAATCGAAGCGGTATCGCTGCTGCTGCTAAAAGCGGTTGTCCCACCGTTTGTTGACGTGCTAGCGGTCCCGCCATTCGTCCCGGTTGACTGATCCCATGCTCGGAATGTGATCGCGCTGGCAATCGTCCCGTTGTAATTGGCTGTTGTGGGGCGGAAATAGATGCGCGTGTTGGCGTCTGCGGCTAAGAGTCGCGACGAAGCGCTGCTGACGGTGCCCAATGCAAACCAGTTTGTTCCGCCATCGGTCGTGTAGTACCAAGTTCCATTCGTGGTGTCCGCAGCAGTGATGGCGACGCCTGTACTCGGAGAGGCATCGGCATCGGAAACATTGTCCCAGCCTCCTCCGCCCGCGTAGTCAACCAGGCTCGACACCAGCGTGCCCACCACGCCCGTTGGAACCGCTGCATCTTCATTCACGCTAGTCAGCGTCACCGCAGGCGCGGTGCTCAGCACAGGCGCGGAGTTCGCCTCATATGAACCCGAGTCCACTACCGTTGCCCGTGACTCGCCTCGGATATCCGTGCCCGGAATCGTTCCGCCGCCCTTATTCAGCGCCGCGCTGCCAGAACTAATCACATGCACATATTGCCCCGAAGCCGCATCTTGCGAAAGCGCAGCTAGCCCCGCATCTGTTGACAGCGAATCCGTTCCATGCGTCGTGATGCCGCTGTAGTTTTCGATGACGTTGTAGCCAAGACTCGTGATCGTGCCGTGTAAGTCCTTTCCACCAGTCGCGGAGTTGTTGTCGCCAAAGATCGAGCTTTGCACATTGACGGTGCTACCGCTGGCTAAAATACCGCCTCCGTCGCCGGAGGTAGCCGTGTTCGCAGCGATAGTGGAATAATAAATATTGGAAGTTCCGCCCCAGATTTCCATCCCGCCGCCGCCAGAGGACGCCGTATTGCCGCTCACTGTGACGTTGGTAAACGTCGATGTGCCCGTACTTTGATTAAAGCCACCTCCCCAGGTGGAGGAGTTATTGACAATGGACACTCGCGTGAGCGTCGCCGTTCCAGTGTTGAAAATACCGCCGCCATCGTTGCTTGGGGCTGTGTTATTGCGAATCAGGCTGTCCGTGATCGTAAGCGTGCCAGCGTTGCGGATTCCCCCACCTTGCTGTCCTCCTGTCGTTGTGTTGCCGTTAACATCTACTCGAGTTAACACAGCCGAGCCACCAGAGTCCTGAACGAAAATTCCTCCGCCTCCCGACCCAGATGCCAGTGATCCGCCAGTAATCTTGAGGTCCCTTAGGGTGAGGGCAACAGCGCCGTTGACGTCAAACACTCG
>JBKJSI010000682.1:0-9607 GCA_046595915.1 Pirellulaceae bacterium | reverse complement strand
CGCTCGGCCAGACCGGCCAGATATTTTTCATCGGGTGCGGGTTTGTCACCGCGCGGAATTTCGGCAGAGCGCTCGATGCAGTTCTGAAATACACCGTAGAGAGAGTAGTAGTCGGCGGTGGGTATGGGGTCGTATTTGTGATCATGGCAACGGGCGCAGCCAATCGTAAGGCCCAGCATGCCGCGACTTACGACGTCGATCTTGTCATCGATGACATCGGATTCCACTCCGAGAAAGCGGCGACCGAGCGTGAGGTAGCCCATGGCGGCGAGTTGCTGAGGATCCTCCTTGGCGGCTTGATCGGCGGCGAGTTGCAACAATAGAAATCGATCGTAGGGCAGGTCGTCGTTGAAAGCCTTGATGACCCAGTCGCGATAATGCGACGCGTGATAGAACTCGCGCTCTTCGCGCCCGTAGACATAGCCTTTGGTATCGGAATAGCGGGCCACATCGAGCCAATGCCTGGCCCATTGCTCGCCGTAACATGGAGATTTTTGGAGTCGGTCGATGAGTTTGGCGAAAGCGTCCTCATTTTGGTCGCTTGAAAAGGCATCGACTTCGGCAGAGCTGGGGGGTAGGCCAAGTAAGTCGTAACTCGCGCGGCGAATGAGTGTGCGACGATCGGCTTTTGGGGAGGAGCTTAAGCCATGTTCTTGACGCTTGGCTACGATGAAGTGATCGATTGGATTGGCCGACTCGCCAGCTACTTGCGGCGGCTCGGGATGCGTTAGTGGCTGAAAGGCCCAGTGAGGTGTGCTTGATGGTTTTGTTGGCGTTGGACTCTCGGGCCAAATCGCGCCGAGCTCAATCCAGTGCTTGAGATGCTCGATCTCGGCGGGCGAGAGTTTCTTGCCGCTATCGGCGGGCGGCATTTGTACGCCCTCGTCGCTCGAAGAGATCCGGCGATAGAGTTCGCTCTCAGTTGGTTTTCCGGCGACGACGACTGCGCCATTTTCTCCGCCGGACTTCAGGCCGCTGGCCGAATCCAGTCGCAAGTTCGCCCACGATTTCTTTTCGCCGTGGCAATCTTGGCAGCGGCTGATGAGCAAAGGGCGGATGTTTTTCTCGAAGAACTCAATCGATTCGGCGGCAGGTTTGTCGGTTTGCGCGTTGGCGAAGCGAGCACCCCCAAGCAAGACAGTCGCCGTTGCGAGCAGGGTGATTTTGAAATAGTTGGGAGAGGAACGCACGGATTTAGAACTCTCCGGCATTGGCGGGTGGGAGGGCGCTGCAATGGCGGCGACAATCGTTGGGTGGGAACTCGGCGGCGGTTTAGGGCCGCGAGTTTCGATTGGGCGGGTCTGGGTCATGGGCGGGTGTCTTGCGACAGCTGCTATTCTAGTCGGAATGGTGGGGGTTCGCGCCTAGGGAGCATGGAGGTGGTGCTGACTTGCATTTTAGATTCGGCATTTTCGAGGGTTTCTGATGATAAATGGAGTAGCTTGACTTATTACTTGACTTATACTTGACTTATCTTATGGCCTACCAGCCGCGATTTTCGATCAGTGCGCGCCTTCTCTCCCTGGTGGAGCGGATTGCAACTTTGCGCGAACAGATTCAAGGGGCGTCGGTGGAATTATCTTGGATTCCGGCGCTGCAAAAAGATACGCGGACGCGAAATGGACACGCTTCGACGGCGATTGAGGGGAATCTACTTACGCTAGAGGAAGTTCGAGCGCTCGAAGAAGGACGCGAGTTGAGTTCCGTGGACGAGCGATCGCGACGAGAGGTGCTCAACTATTTTGCTGGGTTGCGATTTATTGAGAAGAACGCCCAAAAAAAGGTGATTCGCCACGAGGATATTTTCAAACTGCATAAACTCCTCGCCGATCAGGTAATGGACCAGGGACAGGCGGGCAAGTATCGGACCATCAATGTGCGAGTCGGAAAGCATGTCGCGCCGATTGCAGCAGAAGTTTCTGGGCTGATGTTCGAATTGCTCGAGTGGTGGAACAAGCGTGCTGTCGAATTATCTCCTGTCCTCAGTTCGGCAATCCTGCATTATCAATTTGAACATATTCATCCATTCGCAGACGGCAACGGGCGCACGGGGCGGGCCCTCGCGCTGTGGGAACTTTACCGGCGCGGCTTTGACAGTCATCATATTTTTTCTGTCGATGAATACTATTGGGAAGATCGCCCCGGCTACTATCGGGCGCTCGACGCAGTACGCGCTGCGGGGCATGATCTATCGGGTTGGCTAGAGTACGCGGCAGAAGGACTTAAGCAAACACTCGAGCATGTTTGGTTGCGAGTCCAGACGCTGCAACTAAAGTCAACGGACCGATTAGTGCTCCGCCCTAAGCAAGAGAGATTGCTCAAGTTACTGCGTGATCATGGACCATTGCCACCCTCTCAAATTTGGAAAATGCTTGGCGTATCGAAGCAAGGTGCGCTTGATTTGCTTCGACCTCTCATTGATGCTGGCATCGTGGAGCGAATCGGTCCGAAGAAGACGGGGCGATATCGACTCAAGGAGGCTTGAGCGGTATGCGACAAATGATCGCGGGCAATTGACATTGGCTGATTGCGAACTGATAGTTCAACCTCTGCCCGCAGATGATTGTTTCAGTCCGTAGATTGGATGGGAAATTGTCCATGTTTCGAAAGCTGGTTTTCTTAGTGGCATATCTTTGCTGTGCCTTTCAGTGGTCCTTTTCATCCGAGCCCCAATTTACCGGCGTTGAGTTGCCGACGAAACTTGGCGTCGGTTATGCCGTTCGCTTGATCGATATGAATGACGACAAGCGACTTGATATCTGTATTGTCGATCAGCAACGGATCTTGTGGCTCGAAAACCCAACTTGGACCGAGCACGTCTTGATCGAGAATCAAACGAAAAAGGACAACGTCTGTTTCGCCCCGCTCGATATTGATGGCGATGGCAAACTCGATTTCGCGGTCGGCGCCGATTGGACGCTCAACACCAAAGAGGGCGGTACGATTCAATGGATCAAACGCGCCGCGAATCCTTCAGAAAAATGGGAAGTGCTGCCGATCGCTGAAGAGCCGACGGTGCATCGCATGACCTTCGCCGACCTCGATGCTGACGGAAAGTCAGAATTACTTGTCGCCCCGCTGATGGGCAAAAACTCAACTCGCCCCAACTTCGCCGAATCGGGCGTTCGTCTATTGAGTTACAAAGTCCCCGCCAACCCCGCGAAAGACCCTTGGGTACCTACGGTCATTTGCGATGACCTACACGTGACTCATAACATTTGGCCCGTCGACCTTGATCACGACGGCAAGCTAGACCTGATGGCGGTGAGCTTTGAAGGCGTTCATTGGCTCCGACGCTTGGAGAATGGCTCCTGGTCGCGAACCCAAGTCGGTGAGGGCAACCAAAAAACCTCTCCCAACCGCGGCGCCAGCGAAATTAAAGTCGGCTGGTTATCAAAAGCCTCGCCCTACTTGGCGACCATCGAGCCTTGGCACGGCCATCAAGTCGTGGTTTATACCCCGCCCTCCGGCGCCGCGCCGAAAGCCGAAGGCAAAGTCACCGCGCCTTGGCTCTGGAACCGTTTCGTGCTTGATGAAGAACTGCTCTGGGGCCACGCGGTCGTTTGCGCCAACATCGATGATGACCCCGAAGAAGAGCTGATTATCGGCGTCCGCGATAACAAGAGCGCCGAGCGCCCCTGCGGAGTGCGAATCTACGACCCCACCGGCGCATCGCCCGCCGACTGGAAGCGAACGCTTTTGGACCCCGGCAGCGTAGCCGTCGAAGACCTGGCCGCCGCAGACCTCGATGGCGACGGCCGAACCGACGTGGTCGCGGTTGGCCGCGCCACTCACAACGTAAAGATCTATTTCAATAAGGCGAAATAGACGCGTTATCGAATTTCGTAGCTGACGACTCCATGCCGCTGTACTCGCGAAACCCGTTCCATCGCGTAGAGACCTGCCAGCACAAACTCAACGCACGACGCACGCATCGCTGGAGTTGAGGATGCATTGACTTCAAAAGCCTTTTCCCAGACCGGCGGCACTCGCGCCAGCCGTTCAGCGTAAGCAGTTGAAGGGAGCAAGTCCCCGACCTCGACTTTGACGCCGCGTTTGAAGATCTCGCTCACATCTTCGAGGCCATGCTCATCGGCGTATTCTTTGAAGACGACCTCGATGGCTTCGGCGATCAGGGCGTCGAGCACCTGCCGTTCCGACATTTGATGGCTGCCCATCAAATCGAGCTCGAGTTTGCCGAGCGAGGAGGTGTAGAGATGGCCTAAGTCGCTGATTCGCGGCACGGCGGGCGATTCACCAAGCAAGATCGCCCGCTGACGGGCGCTGGCCACCATCGTGCGATAGTTGGCGATGCTGAACCGGGCGCTCACGCCGGATTGATGGTCGATGTATTTCGATTTGCGAGCCTGAAGCGTGATTTGTTCGCAAATTTCACGCATGAAGTAGGGGACGACGACCGGAAACTCTCCGCCCAAATCGATGCCCGCTTCTTGCTCCATGATCTTGATGCCCATATCGCGCTCTTTGGGGTAGTGCGTATGGATGACGGAGCCGATGCGGTCCTTCAGCTGCGGGATGACTTTGCCAGAGCGGTTGTAGGTTGCCGGATTGGCTGAAAAGAGTAGCAAGACATCGATGTCGAACTTCACTGGGTAACCGCGAATCTGCACATCGCGCTCTTCGAGGATGTTGAAGAGGCCGACTTGGACAAGTTCATCGAGTTCCGGCAATTCGTTCATCGCGAAAATGCCGCGGTGCATGCGAGGAATGAGGCCGAAAGAGAGCGCTTCCTCGGTGGACATGCTCACGCCGCCCATGAGTTTAGAGGGGTCGATCTCGCCGATGATGTCGGCGAATTTGGTGCCCGGAGCGAGGCGTTCGGCGTAGCGATCTTCGCGCTTCCACCAACCGATCGGCGTTTCTTCCGGCGAGTGGCTCGCTAGAAACTCTTTCACCACGCTTGTGATCGGCTTTAGGGGATCATCGTGGAGAGGTGCGCCGGGGATGTTGACGAACGGAATCGCTTCATCGAGCAATTTGGCGACGCCGCGCATGAGACGGCTTTTGCCTTGCCCCTTTTCGCCAAGGAACAGCATGTCGTGCTGGGCCAGCAGGGCGATATTCACTTCCGGCACGACCGTGCTTTCGTAGCCGACCATGCCTGGGAAAAGTTCTTCCTTGGCGCGCAGGCGGGTTAGAAAGTTATCGTGAATTTCCTGCTTGACTGTTTTGCTTTGGTAACCGCTATCGAGAAGTTCGCGGAGTGTCGCGGCGCGGCGCGTGGGATTCGTATGCGTATCGTTCATAATGACCTTCGTGCATGGGGTTGCTGGTCATTATAGGGGGCGAGGCAAGCGGTGGGCCGCAATCTCGGGTTCTTCACGAAACTTCTTGGGCTCACCCTGTCGAGCTTAAGCGACTTTATGCGGGCTCCTCGATTCCGCCCGTTCGCGATCGATTGAACGTTGACAAACAGACTCCGAGACCATCAGAAACTAGTGTCAGCTGTGGCCGCTTTCGGTAGTTGGGCCTGCTTCGCAGATCAGAGCAGTGGAACCCGCATCAATAGGCAAGTCTATGGCGGACTACCCAGCCATTCGAGAAGGACCACGGTCGCTGAGGCGGATAAAGGTTCCGCGTTGCGTTACGGCGAATAGGTCCCGTTCTTATTCGGCGTACTTGTGAGGCTTTTTGGCTTGCGAAATTGCGGTTGGGCGTAGGGCCAAATTCTGTCATGCTGTGGCGATCAACTAGACCTCTGAGGTTGTGTGTGGGCAGGGATTGCTTGCAGTGCTATCAAAGGAATGATTTATGGAACTGCCGAGCCGAATCAAGGGCGATATTCTTTTGCCGCCGGGTGAGATGACGGAGATTCGTCGCCGGCTGAAGGTGCTCGCGACGAAGAATGATCTTTCGACGGTGATCGCTTGCGCATTCGATCATCGGACGCGGATTTTGCCATTCATTTATGCCGACATGCGCATGGTCCCGGCGGGCGTCAGGGCGATTGGGTCGGCGATGGTCGACTCGGGATTTGAAAAAACGCGGATCGTGCTGCAACAATGGAACAAGCGATTCAATCCTGAAGAAATGCGGATCGAAGGGAAGTTGCCGGACCTGTTTATGGTCTCCAGCATGCATCTGCATTCGGCGGCTTGCGATGCATTGATTCGGGCGGCCAATCGAATCGATCCCGCGAAGCGGCCACTGATCATTGTAGGCGGGCCTCGATTCATTTATGAGCCTTGGCAGGCCTTTAGCGCTGATCCGGAACAACCCTCGAGCGCGGATGTCGCGGTGACGGGGGAAGAGTATGTGCTGCTGAGTTTGCTTGAAGTGCTACTCTCTCTGCGGGCGCAGAATGAGTCGATGCGTTCGGTGTTCATTCGCGCGCGGGATAGTGGCGCGCTCGACTGTATTCCTGGCCTGGTCTATAGCCGATCGCAAAAGCCGGAAGGCCCGATTGAGGAGCTCGTTGACACGGGCATGCAGCGTTTGCTCGGCAATCTCGATGAACTGCCGCATCCGGTGATTGGATATAGCCTGCTAGAGGCCCCGAGCCGCGATACGAAGCTCGCGCCGAAAGCGCTGGCGAAAGATCGTGTGAAACGGCACTGCATGGTCTCTTCGATCGTGCTGACGGTGGGCTGCAAATTTCGCTGCGCTTATTGCCCGATTCCGGCCTATAACCAGCGGCAACATCGGGTGAAGAGCGGTGAGCGCATCGCTGATGAAATGGGCCGGATCAACGAGGTCTATCGAATCAATACCTTTGGCGGGGCGGACGATAATTTCTTCAATGATACGGCGAAGACGCTCGATATCGCGGAGACGCTGGCTCGCAAAGTGAGTTCAAGGAAGCGCCCGCATTGTAATATTCGGTACTTCACCGAGGTGACGGTGCATGACACGGTTCGCATGAAGGAACATTTGCCGCTGTTGCGACGATCGGGACTGATGGGAGTCTGGATGGGCGTTGAGGATTTGACGGGGACGCTGGTGAAAAAGGGGCAGAGCGAAGTCAAGACGCTTGAGGCGTTTCAGCTCTTGCGGCAGAATGGGATTCATCCGATTCCGATGATGATGCACCACGATACGCAGCCGCTAGTGACCTTTAAGAACAACTATGGCATCGTAAATCAGCTTCGCACCCTGCGCAAGGCAGGCGCGATTTACACCCAGGTGCTGATGCTTTCGCCTGCGCCGGGGTCAAAGTGGTATGAGGACACGTTTAGCACGGGATTGGCGTTCAAGAGCGTGGGCGAAACGAATGTTGAACAGTGGATCTCGGATGGCAATTATGTGATTGCCTCGAAGCACCCTCATCCCTGGATGAAGCAGCTTTCAATTCTGATGGCGTATTTTTACTTCTTCAATCCGTTGCGACTGTTAATCGCGCTGATCTGGTCGAAATCGCAGATTGCCTTCGCCGATGAAGAAACGCGACCGGTGGAAGAGGTCGCGGGGCATTCGCGATTCAAGAAAATCAAGCGATGGATCTCGCTAAAGGCTCGCGCTCATATGATGGATGCGGCGTTTCAACTGTTTGGAATGCTGGGACTTATTCAAACCGTGCGGCGGACGTTGCCTTGGACTTGGCAACTGATTCGCGGCAAGATTGAGCGATTTGACAGGCCGCCGGCGAGTCGGATTCCGATGCGAAGCCCGATTGGGCAAGTTGCTGTTCATGCGCTGCCGGGTACGGAACTGGCGGGGAGTTTGACCATTTTGCAGATGCCGAGTGAGCATGCTTGCGAGTCGAAGGCGGCTTAGTTTTGGCTATAATGGCTCGCTATGAGCCATGAGAAACGAGAGCAGTATCGCGTCAGTTACGACGCCGTCGCGGAGGAATATGCGCGGCGGATTCTTGATGAACTTGCGCACAAGCCATTTGATCGCGCGCAGCTTGATCGATTCGCGGAAGCGATAGGCGACGGCCTGGCTTGTGACCTAGGCTGCGGGCCGGGGCAGATTGCCCGGTATCTGCATGAACGCGGCGTGAAGGCGTGCGGCATTGACCTCTCGCCCGAAATGATCGCAAACGCGAAGCGCCTTTCACCGGAGATTGAGTTTCGTCAAGGCGATATGCTCGCGCTCGATGTGCCAGACGAAGCTTATGCGGGGATCGCGGCGTTTTATTCGATCATACATATCGCTCGCGAGGACTTGGAGCGCGCTTTTTGCGAGATGAAGCGAGTACTCAAGCCGGGTGGGCTGTTGCTGGTTGCGTTTCATCTTGGTGAGGAGACGATTCACCTCGATGCGTGGTGGGAGAAGCCGGTTTGTGTCGACTTCTTTCTCTTTCGATCTGAGGAGATCACCCAACACCTTCGCGCGGCGGGCTTGGCCATCGAAGAAGTGCTCGAGCGCGAGCCATATCCTGACGTGGAGCATCAGAGCCGTCGGGCGTATATCTTTGCGCGGAAGCAACCCGAATTCCGGTCCCAGCCACAAAATAAGAAATACACAAAATATCATTAATAATTAGTCATCAACATGGCCGCCAACGTCCACCAACTCTTCGCTCGCTTCCTCCCCAATCGGGCCAATCAATTGGGCCAATCGTCCTCGTGAGTTGGCCTGATTGGCCCAATTGGCCCGATTGGAAAAACAAGCCCTTTTTCGCTCTCCCCAGCTGGCCCGTCTCGGTATCGGCTAACCCTCGCTCAGCACTTCGCGAATCACATCGCCTTCGACATTCGTGAGTCGCCGGCACAGGCCGTTGTGCTCAAACGTGAGCTTTTCATGATCGAGGCCGAGCAGGTGCAGGATCGTGGCATTGAAGTCGTAAAGCGGATGCACATGCTCGACCGCTTTGACGCCGAGTTCATCGGTGGCGCCGTGGCTGACGCCCGGTTTGACGCCTGCTCCGGTGAGCCAGCAAGTGAAGCCATCCGGATTGTGATCGCGGCCTTTGGCGCCCTTTTGAAAGAAGGGCATGCGGCCGAATTCGGTACACCAGACGACGAGCGTGGTTTCTAGGAGGCCGCGCTGTTTGAGATCGCGGATGAGGGCGGCGGCGGGTTGATCGAGAATCGATGCGTGGACGTCGTATTGTTCTTTGAGCGCGTTGTGACCATCCCAGTTGAGCTTGCCCGCGCTGGCATACGCGCCGTTGAAGAGCTGCACGAAGCGGACGCCTTTTTCGATCAGGCGGCGTGCGAGAATGCAGTTCTTCGCAAAGGCGGCTTTGTCGGCGTTTTGGACATCATCGGCGCCATAGGCTTTGAGGACATGCGCGGGCTCGGTGCTGAGGTCGCTGATCTCGGGGACGCTCAGCTGCATCCGAGCGGCGAGTTCGTAGCTGGCGATGCGGGCTGCGAGTTTGGCGTCGCCCGCGTGTTCGGCGAGGTGCTTTTCGTTCATCCGCTGGAGCAGCGCTTTGGCGGCTTGATTAGATTCCGCAGAAACGCCGGGCGAAGTGAGATGGCGAATCGGTTCTTTGGAGCTAAACGTGGTTCCCTGAAAAGCGGCGGGCAAAAATCCCGGGCCCCAGTTGTTCGAGCCATTTTGCGGAACGCCGCGCGGATCGGGAATCGCGATGTACGCAGGCAGGTTTTGGTTTTCGCTGCCCAGGGCATACGTCAGCCAAGAGCCGAGGCTGGGAAAGCCATCGAGAATGGAACCGGTGCTGAGGAAATTTTCC
>JBKJSI010000420.1:0-18927 GCA_046595915.1 Pirellulaceae bacterium | reverse complement strand
TTTCATAAATGCCGACGTGACCCTTGTGTCCCGTGTCGTAGCATTGCTGGCAACCTTCTCCTTTAAGGAACTGACGGCGTCGATCGCCTTGATAGTGAATCAGGTCGAGCACTTCGGCGCTCGGATAATAAGTGATGCGGCAATGCGGGCAGATCGTTCGCACCAGTCGCTGGGCGATTACCCCGACCAATGCCGCGGCAATTTTGAAGTTGTCGACGCCCATGTCGACAAGTCGCGTTACGGCGCTGGCGCTGTCGTTGGTGTGGAGCGTACTGAGCACGAGATGCCCGGTAAGTGCGGCTTGAATTGCCACTTCGGCGGTTTCCGCATCGCGAATTTCACCGACCATGATCACATCGGGATCTTGGCGGAGAATCGCTCGCAAGCAATTGGCAAAGGTCATCGTCTTTGACCCGCCTGTTTGCACTTGATTGATCAATTCGAGTTGATATTCAACCGGATCTTCAACCGTCACGATGTTGCGATGCACTGACTTGATCAGCTCGATTGCTGAATAGAGTGTGGTGGTTTTACCGCTGCCGGTTGGGCCGGTGACGAGCATGAGACCGTAAGGCCGAGCGAGCATTCGCCTGATCTTGGCGAACTGCGATTCGGGAATGCCGAGTTTTTCAAGGTTGAAGGTCACATTCGATTTGTCGAGCACGCGCATGACGACTTTTTCGCCGAGCACGGTCGGCAGTGTGGACACACGAAGATCGATTTCGCGACGTTCGACAATGATGTGAATGCGACCATCCTGAGGCGTTCGCTGTTCGGCGATATCGAGTTTCGCCATAACCTTGATGCGCGAGATGAGCGCGCTGTGAAACTCGCGGCGCGGGCGCAGGACCTCTCTTAGTTCGCCGTCGACACGAAAGCGGACGGAAGAGTGTTTGTGTCCTGGCTCGATATGGATATCGCTTGCTTTTTGCCGAATCGCATGCACTACGATGTAGTTCACGAGATTGACAACAGGGCTGCCTTCGGCGAGCGACTGCACATTTTGCAGGTCGACTTCGAATGCATCGGGCGAGACTTCGACCGCATTGGCCTCGACATCAGCAGTAACCGCGTCGACGGCAAAATCATCCTCGTAGCAGCGTGGTATCAGTTTCTCAATTGCAGCCTTGGACGCCAGAACTGGGCGCACGCCGTAGCCGGTTACTCGCTCAATTTCGTCGAGATGCTTTAGATTTTGCGGCTCGGCGAGGGCGACTGTGAGTACATCGCGGACGCGAAAGAGCACGATCGCTTTGATCGATTCGGCCTTGCTGCGAGGAAGAAGGCGCACAACTTGAGGATCAACGAGGCCTTCACGAAGGCGGACCCAGGAAACTCCCATCTGCTGCGACAAATAGGGGAGTAGGGAATCTTCATTGACGAAGCCGAGCTGGGCGAGCACTTCACCGAGTCTTTGTCCCTTGGCACGCTGTTCTAGTAGCGCGGTTTCCAATTCGTCCCGAGTCAAGAGTCCCGCAGTAAGCAGGCGCTCGCCGAGTCGGACCGCGCCTGCGGCGGCAACCACCCCACCGCCAAAGCCATGGGCGCCAAAGCCGGGCAAGTTGGCTAAACCAGTGACCGTGCTCATCGCGAGAAGCTCCGCACGGCTGACGTTACGTCGTCAAAGACCTCGACTTGCTCGGCGACGCCGGTAATTCTTAGGATGTCGGAGCAAAGCGCATTCGGTGCTGCAATCTGTGCTTGGCCACCCCGTTGAAAGCACTTTTCGGCGGTTTCGACTAACCACTCTAGGCCGGAGCTGTCCAGAAGCGTAATTCGCTCCAGATCGAGCACGATTTTTGGCTGCCCCTGCGAAAAACAGGAGACGAGATGCGAATCGAGTTGGCCGATGGTCTCACTATTGAATGGCTCATCGCCGCTCAACACATGGATCGCGCCTTGGCGCCGAAGCTCAAACATGGTTGCGTTTCCTTACGCGATCGGCAGCGACAGCGTGAACCGTGTGCCCTTATTGAGTTCGCTTTGCACGCTGAGGCGACCGCCATGCAGACGCACGATTTCTTGCGTGTAGGTAAGGCCGAGTCCATTGCCGCTGATCTGGCGCACCCGATCATCTTGGCTGCGATAGAATTTCTCAAACACTTTGGGCAATTCCTCTTGAGAAATGCCGATGCCGGTATCTTCGATGTGGAAATTCAATTCCGACGGCGACCATTCGAGTTGCAGACTGACGCGCCCCCCATCGGGCGTATATTTCGCCGCATTTCCCGCCAGATTCACGAGCGCGGCTTGGAATTTGTCTCGATCCAACTTCAGTTTCGGGTACTTCGGCGGAAGCTTCGTCTCAAATGCGATATGCTTCGCCGCCATTTGCGGTTCGACGCTTTGGATCACGTCTTGCACCACTCGCTCTAGATCGCACTCACGGCGATCGAGCGTCATGGCGCCAACTTCCAATTGGTTGACGCTCAGCATCTCATCGACAAAGCGCGCGAGGCGAGTCGCTTCCTGGTTGATGATATTGCAGAATTCCTTTTGCTTCTCGGGGTCGATCGTCGCGTCGAGCGAGAGCGTTTCGGCGTAGGCTTTGATATTCGCGAGCGGCGTGCGAAGCTCGTGCGTTGCCGTCGAGACAAATTGACTTTTGGCTTCATCGACAATGGCGAGTTGGGTAACATCGCGCACCGTCCACACCCAACAGGCTCCGCGCTCGGAGTCTTGCATCGTCTGACGAGCAATGCGCCAAACGCCCGCCTCAACCTTTTCGCCGCGATTGAGCATCGCGACGGCATTGTTGGCTGACTGCTTCAGCGACGCAACGACTTGCGGTGCATTCGACGCCTGGGCGACTCCCAGCTTCTGAATTAGGTCGCAACCCTCGAGATCCTCGGCCTTCGTGGCGCCTACTAACGAAGCAAAGGCACGATTGGAGAACTGGACGCGCCCGTCGAGGGAAGTTACGGCCACTCCATCACTCAGCGCGTTAAGCACTTCCAGAAAACGCCGCTCCTTTTTGCTATCAAGAGCCTTGGCAAGGCGCTCCTCCAAAAGCCCCATCGATTCGCTTTCGGAGAGTCGCTCCATCAAGCGATTCCATCCAGCGACGGCGGGTCCGTTTCCTTCCAAGGGTCGGACAGGTAATGCTTCACGATCTTTGGAGCGACAAACCTGCGTTAACTCATTTTCGATTACGGCATGGAGCCGCACATGCTGATAGAGCGAAAAAGCGCCAACCGCGATGACCATCAAGGGCCCAAGCACGACAAAGATCACGTTTTCGGCCAGCAGCTGACGAAAGCCAAGCACCAGCGCCGAAGCAACACAAAGCAGTAAGCCGGCGAGGCAGAAAAATAGATAGCCTGAGATGAGTCTGCGTACGAGCGGGACACTCGCCTCGGCGTGAAACATGGCTCGCTCTCCGATAAAAATCGCGCGATAGGGCTAGGCGCCCAACGTCGCCGTTTCCCTCGCAAAGCCTTCCACGTAGGAAACCAATTCCTGCGGACTAAATGGCTTGAAGAACACCTTTTGAATGCCACATTCCTCGACCAACTTGCGGGTGCTCGACTCGAGCCCTTTGGCCGAGCAAAGCACGATCGGCAAGTCGGCCCATTCCGGCTGCTGTCGCAAGTAGCGGCAAAGTTCGTCCCCGCCCATTTGTGGCATCTGCAAATCGCTAACGAGCAGGTCGAACTCCCGCGTTTCGAGCAGTTCGATCGCCTCCTTGCCATGCTGAGCCATCGCAACCTCGGCGCCAACGCGCTCGAGGTTGAATCGCATCACATTCGCCATGGCGGGGTTGTCTTCCGCCAGGAGAATTCGAATTCGTGGCTCTATCATCTCACAGACCTTTTTTCGCCAGAGTGCGTGCCGAACGGGAGAGTTACCACCCAATTTGGCTAGCGCTGTTTACCTTGATTTGGCCAGTGGTTGGATTGTAAATCCAGCCTTCAGTACCCGCCGCAGTGGTAATCGGATCAGCCGCCGAGGTAGCGACAGTTGCGACCTGATTAGTACCGACTTGAGGTGCCGGAAATGGCCCTTGCAGGTATGGCCGCAGATCGGTTGTTATGGTTCCTGCCGCTGGGTAAGAGCCACTATTGGCCTTATACAGCTCAATCGCAGCACGCAATGTTCGTAGCGATTGCTGCGTCGAGTTCGTTCGCGCATTATTCGCTGTGTCGAACATCTTCGGCGCGGCAATTGCCGCGATAATGCCGATCACCAAAACCACGATCACTAATTCGACCAATGTAAAACCGCGACGCGCGGCCTTCCCCAACGCTGTGACAACCATCTAACAATCCTCCCCTTGGTGGATAATTCGCTCTGTGGCGCGCCGATGTTTCTGTACCGGTCGCAAGGAAACCTAGGTTGCCCCAGTCGCAAGGCAAGAAAATTGGTTCGTACTTTCTATGTAAATGCCGATGTGCAACTTCAGTTGGGCGTCACAACTAGCAAAATTGGCGCGCGGCAAGCCAGCAAAATCGATTCGAGTGACTTAATCGATATAGCCTCAGGCAATAGGCGCCTAGTCACTCGAATTCTGGAGCGCCCGAAATCATACGGGGTGTTTGAGGGAATTCGCGCGCAACTCTAACCAGGCCTTAGTTGCTCACCCATTTGAGTGACATAGAGTTGTCTTACGTACCAATAGAAAGATGACGTGCGGTCCGCTCCGGTAGGTCGTTCGGACTTCTCAGCATCTCTGCATTCTTGAACGGACAGCGGAAACATGGCTCGCTCCGCAACCCAAAGTATCGAACTCTCGCCGACCCTCGATAGCCGCTTGCGATTATTGTCGCAGTCGATGGGAGTCGTGTTCAATCCATTCGATCCAGCGCATGCGCGGATGCTGCTGGACGATCCCGAAGAATCCCGGCAGGTCGCTGAGGTCATCGAGACTTGGGTCGCTTCGCCGAGCCTGACTCCCCGACATGCGGTGCTGCCGCTCGATTCCCATCGCTGTCTAATTCTGGTCAGTTTCCGGAAGGCAGGCAGCGGCGGAATCGCGGCCCATGCCATCTCCCCGACGTCTGATCATCGATTGCTTGACCAATTGGCGACAACTGCCTTACGCCTCCTCTCCGCCGAGTGCGAGCTCGATCAGCGACGCAACGAACTACAGTCTTGCCTGGAACAGTTGTCTTACGACTTAGAAGAACAGTCATGGCTGAGAGGCTTGTCGCAGCACATGCAACTCTCTGACGTGCGGCAAGGCATGGCGGCGGTGGCGACGGAGATCCTTCCCTCGCTCAAACAACTGGTCGCCGCCGAATGCGCGATGGTGCTCTTCGATCGCCGTATCAAGGGCGATCGAGACCTGCGCCGCGAAATCAGCGTGACCGCCAGCGGCCCCAATGCGATTCCAGAACATGTATTTCCCTCTTGGCTGAAGAAACTTGAGTTTGCTGTACAGGGCAATTTGCGGGTCGCCAGCGGTGACAATGTTGAACCCGAGATCGCAGCATTTGGAGTTCGGAGCTACGTGGCGGCGAGACTCGGAGTCGCCAAAAGCCGATCTGGCTGGTTAGTCGCATTCAATAAGAACGATTCAGGCTTTGACTCCTGGCGCGGCAGCACGGCTTTACCTCACGGACTTTGCACTCAAGAATTCGGCTCCGTCGAAGCGGGGTTACTCGAATCAGCCGCTGCAATGCTCTCGATGCATGAGCACAACGTTTCCTTGCTTCGCGGGCAAGAAGAACTGACGGTCGGCGTCATTCGCTCCATGTCGAGCGCGATCGATGCTCGCGACCCTTACACTCGCGGCCATAGCGAGCGTGTTGGACGCTTCTCCCGCAGCATCGCCGCCGTGATGCAACTCACCGCCAATGAACAAAACCGAATATACCTCTCTGGGCTGCTCCATGATGTCGGCAAAATCGGCATCCCCGACCATGTGTTGCAAAAGCCCGGAAAACTCACCGACGAAGAATTTGCCATCATCAAGCAGCATCCAGAAATCGGCGCCCGCATCGTTCAGAGCTTGCCACAATTAAAAGACTTATTGCCCGGAATCTTGCACCACCATGAGTCCGTCGACGGCGCGGGCTATCCCTACGGCCTCAAAGGCGATGAGATTCCCTTGCAAGCCCGGATCATGGCCGTTGCGGATACGTATGACGCGATGACGAGCCACCGCCCCTATCGCCCCGGCATGCCCCACGCCAAGGCAGTTGAAATCATCCGCTCAAGAGCGGGCATCCAATGGGATGTCGAAGCAGTCAAGGCATTTCTTGGCATCCCACAAGCAACCCTCGAACGTGAAGCCGCATCGGACACGAGCTCCGATCTGAGCTTTGCCGGTCGAGCAGAAGTGCTGCCCGTCGAAACAGGCGCACCGAACGACCTGCTTTCAACGCCCATGCTCGGCGTACTCACGTCTTAATCCCACTATGTCGCCAAAAGGAGAGCAGCCGATGCCGAAAAAAACTCGCCGCGCTGGCTCCCATCGTACTAGCTCCCTCCGCGCTGGCTTCACGCTCATCGACCTAACCATCACAATCTTGATTCTAGGCATCGTCGCGGCGATAGCCGTGCCACGATTCGCACAATCGCTCGATCTGATTCGCGTCGATTCAGCGGCTCGATACATTGCCGCCGATCTCAACTATGCCCGCCATCGGGCGCAGGTCAGCAGCCAGAATGTCCCCATCAATTTCACGCCCGCGCCAGCGGGTTACACGCTGCCCACCACGCCGCACCTCAATCGCTCTGGTGCGAGCTATTCCGTCAATCTCGCCGACACTGGCCTTAATGTAGCCCTCGCGCTCAATCTGCAAGGCAACACCAGCGTTACCTACAACTCCTTTGGCTTACCTTTCGTAGGATCGCCGCTTGCCGCGATGACATCGGGCACGATTACCGTCAGTTCGGGGCTGAAATCAAAAACGGTCTCGATCAATCCACAGACCGGAAGGGCGACCGTTCAATGAGATCCCTTCTACGTCGCCGCGGATTTAGCCTGCTCGAAACGGTAGTCAGCCTTGGCTCCGCCGCGATACTCACGGTGAGCCTCGGCGCCAGTTTAGTCGTCGCTTCGCGCGGCCTCGATCTCAATACCGCGCCCGATGGCCAGCGAGTCGACGCCGCGCGACTCGCCCGCGAAGTCGCACAAGATTTACAGCAAGCAACTCGATTTACTGAGCGAACCGCGACCGCGACGACTTTCCTCGTTCCTGATCGCGACGCCGATGGCGATCCCGAATCGATTCGCTACGCCTGGTCTGGCTCCGCCGGCGCTCCGCTCACTTACAGCCTCAATGGCGGTTTAAGCGTCAATCTGGCCAGCGGCGTGCAATCCCTCAATCTCACTTACAATGCCCAATCGATGACCGCGCCGCCGCAGCCAGTCGAGAGTCTCACCGTAGGGACGAAATTGCTGTTCATCACCGCCGGCACAACGGTGCAAACCTCCGGCGCTTCGGCAAGTCAACGAACGGCCATGGCGCCGAGCATTCTCGTTAACCCCAACTCTTACGATCGCAAGAAAATCGATCTTTTCGAGAGTTGGGGATACGACGTGACATTTGTGTTGCCAACCGAACCTTGGGCAAACCTATCCGCGCTAATGGATCAATCGCAACTGATTTTTGTCTCGACGGAAGCCGATGGCTCTCAGATTCCTTCATCCCTGTATGACACTAGCAAAGGCATCGTCGTCGAGCGCGTCTATCAATTCGACGATGCCCACTTCGCCAGCACCGCATCGACTTTTACCGACACGGGAATTCGCGTTCGGAGTCCCAGTCATTACATCATGACGGGCTATACGAATGCCCAACTCGTTCCCATTCTTACCAGCTCAAATTCATTTCAATACTTTTCTAGCGTCGGCTCAGGTGTAACCAATGTCATGGGCCCCTCAGGGCGCTCCGAGCCCGCGATGATGACACTCTCGCCCGGCGATCGAATGAACAATGGGAGTTATGCAACGGGCCGGCGCGTCCTCATTCCGTGGGGCTTTCCTAGCCTGAATTACGACACTCTAACTACCGATGGCAAGTTAATCATGCGCCGCTCTCTCGAATGGGCCGCCGGCGCGGGCTCCGACCCCAACTCGCCAGTGCAGACCTTCGGCAACACTTCGGTGTATATGAACCTGCTTACTCCCGGCGCTGGAAAGCAAGTCGCGACCAAAGTGCATCTCAGCCAAGACGGTAAGATCCAGTCGATTTCTGCATTCGTCGGTGGGCCGCTGGGCACGATTCGCTATGCCATCTATAGCGATTTCATCGGGCAAAATCGCCCCAACGCCTTGCGAGCCCAATCGAGCATGAGCCTCACCACCGGCGGCGGAAATCGCTGGGTGACCTTGAGTGTTCCGGAAACCACGCTTGTCGCAGGCGACTATTGGTTGGCTGTTAACTTTGGCCTTACCTCCCAAACGGTCAATATGACGCCAGGCGGTGACTATGCCACGCTGAACTATGACGCAACTCTGGCCGGATTCAAAAACAGTTGGGGGACACCTGACTCCCAGGAACAAATGAGCTTTTCGATCTATGGCACGTATGACCCAGACTAACCGCCGCACAGGCATAACACTCGCAGAAGTAGTCATTTCGACCTTCATCGTGAGCGTGCTGATGCTCGCTGCGCTGGGGTCCGTCGGGACCGCCGCGCTCAGCTACCGCACCAGCGCGAGTCAGGCCGATGGCGCCGATGTCGCAGGCGAACTCCTGGCGGAAATTTTGGCGATGGCCTATGCCGATCCCCAAGCTCCAACCAATGCAATGGGAATCGACTCAGGAGAATCCTCCTCCGCAGCGCGAACAACACTAGACGATGTCGACGATTATTCCAGCTTCTCCGAGAGCTCCTTGAAGAATCGAGCCGGAACCGCGATCTCCAACTACGCGGGATGGTCGCGCAGCGTGACGATCAGCCGGGTCTCAGCCACCGACCCAACCGTAGTCCTCAGCGCGGGCGCACCCGACACCGGCCTCAAACGCATCTGCGTCGTAGCGACGGGACCAAGTGGAAGATCACTCACCGTTTACGCACTCCGCGCGAATGCGGGCGGACTACAACAAGCATCACCAACAACCAGCACAGTCGTTACGTCGATCGATACCAAACTCCAACTCAACAGCGCGACAGCGGTCACCTCCGGCGCCGCCGTCGTCAATCACTCGGTCGGCAACTAATAGCGAATCATAACCCGAAGCGTAAGCGAGGAATGCGGCCCAATCCCCCGCTTACGCATCGTCAGGGGTGGCGGGGGCGCACCGCGTAGCGGAAGCCCCCGAGTCGCGGCCGAAATCTTGTGAAAGATGCACTAAGGACCGACCGTCAATTAACGTCCCCTATTTTCAACTACGACTTAGCGCTTCCCATCCTAACCCGAAGCGTAAGCGAGGAATGCGGCCGACGCCCTCGCTTACGCACCGGATTTTGATACGAGTTCAAAGTCAGAAAATTCAAATGAAACGACAACAAAAATCTCGGCGTCGAGGCTCCCTCTATGCAAGCGTTCTCGTCGTATCGCTCATGGTCGCCATGATTGGCCTCGCATCTCTCCAAATCGCCAATGTCACACTCCGTCAAGCCACCGACATCAGTTCCGCCCCTTCCGCACAAATCCTAGCCCGCTCCGCAATTGAATTCGCCGTCCTCCAACTTCGTAACGATCCCAATTGGCGCACGACCTACACCAACAACACTTCCTATCCCACCACGGGACGTATCACGCTCGGCAATGGCGCGTTCACATTTCGATTTGTCGACGCCGACGGTAACCTCGCGGACGATGACTCCGACGCGGTCCGCGTTTGGGGAATCGCCGGCGTGGGCGAAGCAACCTGGGCCGAAAGCGTGCTGCTCCTGCCGACCGGAAGCGGCGTCTCTTCATTGCAGGCGTCACTCTACACCTCGGGCAACTTAACCGTTTCCTCAGGCGCTTGCGTCGAATCGAGCCAACGAGTTTCAGCTGCAGGCGCCGTCAACGTGAATAGCACACAGTCACTCCTCGCGGCGAAATACATCGACGCGGGAACGACAATCTCCGGTAACGCCGCCGGCCTTACCTCGACCTCCGTTCCTGCCCGAAAGATGCCCAGCGACACGGTTTTCGATTACTATCTCGCGCGAGGCACTTATATTGATGTTGCAAGTCTGCCAACCGTAAGCGGCGCCAAACGCATTGGTGAAGCAGCTATCGGCCCAGGCGTGAATCCTTACGGCATGGTGAATCCCGAAGGCATTTACATTCTCGATTGCAAAAATCAAAAAGTGACCGTCAGCGATTCGCGCATCGTCGGCACGCTGGTGCTTTTGGAGCCGGGCGTCGATTCCAGCATCTCGGACCAAATCAGCATGGCCCCAGCGATTTCGAACTATCCCTCGCTACTCGTGCGTGGAAATCTCAAATTCAGTTACCAAAGCGACGTCTTTTTGACAGAGTCAACGGAAGCAGTCAATTTCAATCCAAGCGGCGCGCCAGATAGTGGAGTCACAGATTCCGATCTGTCGGACCGCTATCCCTCGCTCATCCGTGGACTCATTTATGTCTCTGGAACGCTCGATGCCCCTTCCGATAGTCAGAGTTCCGTGACCGATGGCGCCCTTCTCGCAGGCACACTCACTTTTTCCTCCAGCCATCGCGCCAAATACTCCCCCCTCTTTTCAGCCTCCCCGCCGCCCGGCTTTGCCCGAGGCAACCCAATGGTGATCGCACCGGGAACGTGGCGCCGTGAAACCGCTCCAGCCGGCGTCGCTCTCGGCGGCGAAACGGTTGGCCCGTAGCAGCACCTTGCAGGTTAGAATTCCTGTCTCTAGGGATGCACAGGCTTTGCATTAGTCTCCTACCACAACCCGAAGCGTAAGCGAGGCCCGAAGTGGGTACACGCCCACCTCCATCTCGCATCCCGACCTCACATCCCAACCCGAAGCGTAAGCGAGGAATTGCGTTCCAAGCCTCGTTTACGCGTTGGTTTAGGGTCAGTTCTATTGGGTGCTCTAAGTAAAGACCGGAGCATCGAACTTGGATTGGCGCGAATCTCTACTCCGTACTTTTGGCCCAGGTTTTCTAGGCGGCTTGAAGTTCCGTGATTGGCTCAGCTTGCTGCAGGATATGCGGTTCAGGGTAAGCGCCGCCTCCTTTCCTCGCGCGATGTCGATGACCTCGCAGAGCATTCAAAACTCGCTTTTCGCAATTCTCGATCGCGGCAATTTGGGCCGATCTTTGGATAAGATTGAGATCCCACCGCCTCTCTTTGTCATCGGTCATTGGCGAAGCGGAACGACGCACCTGCACAATCTTCTCGCACTCGATACCCGATTCGCTTTTCCCAACAACTATCAAGCGCTATTCCCTCACTCCTTTCTGACCGCCGAGTCGATGCACTCGCGGGCCGTCGAGTTCTACCTGCCGAAACGGCGCCCGATGGACAATATCGAATGGAACATGCGCTCGGCTCAGGAAGACGAATTCGCCCTTTGCATCATGACGTTTCTATCGCCCTACATGGGCTGGGTCTTACCAAGGCAAAAAGAGCGGTACGAAAAATACCTCACCTTTCACGACGCATCTCCCGCGGAAATCGACGCCTGGAAAGCGGCGCTAATTGCGTATCTCAAGAAACTCACCTGGAAACACCGCCGACCTTTAGTGCTCAAGTCGCCGCCGCACACCGCTCGGATTCGCCTCTTGCTCGACCTTTTTCCGAACGCGAAATTCATTCACATCCATCGCGACCCCCTCACGGTCTTTGTATCGACGCGCAAAATGCTCCGAGGCAACGCAACCATGCACTGCCTTCAGCGGGGTGGTTGGGACGATATCGATGAGTATGTCTTGCGACTCTATCGAGTCATGCACGCTGCCTTCTTCGAAGATCGCAGCCTCATTCCGCCAGGTAACTACCACGAACTCTCCTTCACGGCGCTCGAAAGCGATCCATTAGGCCAGATGCGGACCGCCTATGAAAAACTCTCCTTGCCGGAATTCGCTGTCGCAGAACCCGAAATGAAAAAGTATCTCGACTCCATTGCGGGCTACGAGAAGAATGTCTACACGGACCTGCCGAACGAATTGAAGTCGAGAATCAAACGCGAGTGGCGCCGCTGTTTCGATGAATGGGATTATGAGGAGAGATAAGGTTCGTGCTTTGAATCGTTTGCGAGACCCGTGTTGCCTACTCACCACATCGTTCGTGGTGATTTAGCCTCAATCAATCGCCTTTTTCGGCTCGATGCGCAGCCCCCGCTGCTTCATAAATGCCTGGCATCAAAGGAGTTGCGTCAGTTCATCGCGCCGGCCAATGATGGAGGCGCCTCCCTTGCTTTGACATGACCTGCCCTCCTCCGCGTCTCCGCGAGGTCAAGTCATGGTTCGTTTCGCTGGAATAGCCATTTTGCTCTTCGCTTGTCAGGCCGATGCACAAGAACTCACTTGGCCATCCCCCGGCGAGACGGTCACCGTCACCTTGAAGGACGCCCGCACACTCACAGGGGTCGTCACATCCGACACAACACCTCGTTCATTGGCGCTCGCACGAACCAGCCGCGGCCTTACTCTGGAAAGCAACATCCCCCGCGCCAAAATTGAGAAGCTCGCAAAGTTACCTCCGCTGGAATTGACCGAAAGCGAAACACCCCCACTGCCCCCAGAGGTCGTCGAAGTAAAAACCGCGCCCGCACGTCCACCTCGCGTTCCGATGGCCAAAGTAAAAAGCGTGACAGTCCGGGCGCGACTCGCGAATTGGGACAACGATCCCGAGCCAGATGGTCTGCTGGTCGAAGTTTCGCCGCTCGACGCCATGGGAAACTTCGTTCCCGCCGCCTGCAGTATCGACCTCGAACTCTACGGCGAAAGGCATCAACAAAGCGGCCACAGCTACGACTACCGCGAGCCCTTCACCCTCCTCGACCGCACCGCCAAAATCCTCCGCGCCGCCGACGCCGGAAGCGAATCCTATGTAGTCCGCTTTCCCTTCCGACGCTTCCATCCCGAACGCAACCTTGAAATCAGCGAGTCCGGCCTAATGCAGGCCCGCCTGAGTGTGCCCGGCCAAGGCGTTTTCAAAGCCTCCGACGACTGGACCATGCTCCGCGACTCCAGCCGCACCCGCGACAACCTCCAGCAACTCACCGGCAGCCGCTACCTCCCCGCCGAATCCCGCTAAAATTCCTTCCGTATTCATCCTAACCCGAAGCGTAAGCGAGGTTCCAAGCCGCCCGAGCCTGCCCGCCAAAACTCGCTGAAGTTCCCTCCGTACTAATCCTAACCCGAAGCGTAAGCGAGGCCCCAGGCCGCCGAACCTGCCCATCGAATCCCGCTAAAGTTCCCTCCGTACTAATCCCTAACCCGAAGCGTAAGCGAGACCCCAAATGGGTACATGCCTCCATCTCGCATCCCCAGCGTAAGCAAGGCCCCAGGCCGTCGAACCTGGCCATCTTGGCCATGTTGTGACCACCTTGCCCCTGATAGTGGGCATCTTGGCCATCTTGGCCACCTTGCAAAAACAAGCTCTTTTCTGCAATCACTCTTCGTAAGTCCTTTAGAATTCCAGTTGGCGCCCAGTTGGCAGGCGCCTTGCCACCTGCCCCGAGAGCATGCCAGCACTTGCCACCATGCCAACTGGGAAAAACTAGGTTTTTTTCACGCCTACTTCCCCTCCGCCGGCTTCTTCAGCGACGTCAGGTACGTCATTAAGTCGCGAAACTCATCCGCCGACAGATCCGCCGCGACCTTCTCCGGCATCAGCGATAGCGGCGACGGGTTTTTCTCCTCCACCAGCGATTTCGCGATCGACTGCTCTTTCCCCTGCTCATCCGCGACCACGAGCGTCTCCCCCTCTTCGCGCCGCACGAGCCCGCTGATCACCCGCCCATCCTCCAAAATCAGCGTCGTCCGCCGGAACTGCACGTCGACGTTGCGATTCGGGTCGAGCGTATCCTCCAGCAGCCGTTCGGCCCCCCGCAGGCCGATGCCATCCAGTTGCGGCCCGACAATCGCCCCCTGACCGGCGACTTGATGACAGTTCGCACAGCCCTTCTTAAATACGGCCGCACCCTTCACCGCATCCCCGCCACCCGCGGCAAAATGCTTCCGCCGCTCTTCGACCAGAGCCAGCACCATATCCGCCCGCGGCGCCAAAGAAGCCGTCAAGGTCTTCACCCGCGCCGCCGCATCGCCGCCGAGTGACCCAATGAGCTGTTGCTGCACCACCGCCGGCCGAAGCAACTCAGCAGGCGCTTTTCCCCCCTCGATCATCGCCAGCAGCATCTCTGCCCCGCCGCGCGTGCCCGAAAGCTCCGTCGCCAGCCGATCCTGCGCTCGCCGTGTGAGTGTTTTCATCGCCTCCAAAAAGATCGCGCCCGGCTCTTCCTTCGGCTTGCCCGTGATCCGCGCCAGCGCCCGCGTGCGCAAGTCCGGCGTCGACGCCGAAACATCGAGCAGCGTCGCGAAACTCGGCGCCGAAACCTTCCCCAGCCGCGCCGCCGCATTCCCCGCCGCAATCGCCACGCCCCCTTCGAGCGAAGGATCGCTGAGCATTTCCAAAATCGACGGCAGCGCCTGCGCAAGTTCCAAATTGCTCGCGAGTTGCACGCCCATCTGCAGCCGCTCCGCCACCGCCTTGGGAGACTTCGCGGGAATCTTCACGACCGGCGGCGAAAACCGACCCGCCGCGAGCCAAGCATAGGCATCCTCGTCATCGCCATCGACAACGGACAGGTAGACCTTCTTCCCCGCGACGCCCGCGAGATCCCAAGTGACTTTCACCGCCACATCGTTACGCGGCGGAAACGCCTCCGCGATTTTTTGATTCGTCTGCGCATCGATCAGCCGCACAAAGTTCTTCTCATGGGCGGGAAGGTTGGGAAAGCCACGATGCCCCGCGATATAGAATTCGAGTTGCTTCGGCGCCGCAAATACCGCGCTGCGAAGCTCGCCCATCGCATCTTCCGTTGCGACGTGACTATCCAAAAACGCCGCCTGCGAGTCGCCATCCGCCGAAGGTCGCGCGGCCACGCCCCACTGATTCCCCTGCGACTTCGGCAGCGGGTGAAACGCCCACGCTGAAGCATCCTCCCCACGCCGCTTGAATTCCTCGGTGACGAGCTTACCCGCCCAGTCGGTCAATTTCGGCGACGCCTTCGCCCCGCGCTGCGTCAGCGCCTGCGAAACATCAAAAGCCACCTGCAGCTGCGCCTCGCGATCGTTCGCAAAAACCTTCTGCCCCGCCGCGATCAAATCATCAATCGATTCCGGCGGCGCATACCGTGCCGCATGCGCCATCAGCTCCCGCGACAACTCCGCCGAGACAAAATTCGATGCCGCATACCGCGCCGCCATCGCCCCCGCCGACGCATTCTTAATGGCGATGCAAATCTCCGCCACGGCGGGCTCGTCCCCATCGCTCTTGTCTGTAAATCGCCAATTTTCCATAACCTCTGGAACGGCGAGTTGATTTCTCAGCGAAATCCGCACCATGTGCCGCAGATGATTGTCCGCCTGCGGAATGGTTTTGAGGCATTTGAGAAGCGGGCGCACATGGATGCCATCCGGATGCACCGACAACGCCTCGGCCGCCGCTCTTTGTACCAAGGGATCCGAGTCGCGGAGCGACTCGATTACGGCCAGATGCACTTTCGCTTCCGGCCGCGCGATCTCCACAACCGCCTTGCAAGCATGCGTCCGCACCACCGCCGCCTTATCCGCCAGCGCCGCGAGATGCTCCACTGTCGATAGCGCGTTAAGTCGCAAGAGCGACCACATCGCATGCACCCGAACATTCGCATCGGCCGCCGCAAGCGCCTTCTTCAGCGCCGGAATCGCCGCCTTGCCGACGCGATCGACAAGTTGCTCACTCGCCCGCAGCCGCACATCGATAACGTCGTGCGAAAGCGCCGCGATGAGCCCGTCCGTGTCCGCCTTCGTCAAATCGAGCTTCTTCGACGGCTCGCGGCCCTTGTAAACAATCCGCCAAATCCGCCCGCGATGCCGATCACGCCCTGGATGCTGCAGCGGCACTTCGTAGTGCCCGATGATCTTGTTGTAAAAGTCGGCGATGTACATCGCGCCATCGGGCCCGATCTGAATGTCGACAGGCCGAAACCACGGGTCGTCGCACTTCACAAAATCGGGCTCTTCCTTGAGGCGATACGTGGAACCCGCGACAATCAGCGAATTGTGATTCACGCGACTCGTCATCACGTTGCCGCTGAAAAAGTGATTCGCGTAATCCGGAGGAAAGTGATTCGCGGTGTAACAGACGATCCCGCAAATCGCCGTCGAACCATGCTCATGATCCATCACGGGTGGCACATAGCCGAGCCCATCGTGCGGCTTACCAAAACTCGGATAGTACCCACCGCGAAGTAGTTGGTAGACGGGCTTGCTGTGACAGTCGGCCGTGAACCAATTGAAATTCGGATCGAGCGCCATGCCGAAGGGATTCACCTGCCCCCAAGTAAACTGTTCAACGCGCGAACCGTCCATCTTGAAGCGATAAGTGTTGCCCGAATTCATCTCGACAACGTGCCCATCCTTGCCTTGCACGCGCGTATTGTTGTTGTAGCCGTGGCACGCATAAATCCAGCCGTCGTGCGCCCGCCGAAACGCGTTGTTCATCCCGTGCGTATCGCGTTCCCACCCCATCGGCCCATACAGCACCTCGCGCGAGTCCGCGACGCCGTCGCCATTCTCATCCTTCATCTTAAAAATGTTCGGAATGCCATAAACGATCGCGCCGCCATCGGCAGTCGGATAGTGCCCGATCGGAATGTTGAGCTTGTCCGCGAAGACGGTCACCTTCTTCGCCCGCCCGCTCGCATCGAGCTCATCCAATATCCGCAGCGAGTCGCGCGGCTCTTTGTCCTTCGCCGCCGCCCACGGGTATTCCAAACTCGAAGTCACCCACAGCCGCCCCTTGGCGTCAAATTGCAAATTCATCGGCTTGGCGATATCGGGCTCCGCGGCCACGAGCTGAACCTCAAACCCCTCTGGCACATGAAAAGTCTTGAGCTGCTCTTCCGGCGTCAGCGGGTCCGTCGGGCGCACCCCCTCTGCAAACGGATCCTGCTTTTCCTGCGCCCATAGCGCGGTTGTAACGGTTGAAGCAATTGCGAAAGAGACCAGCACGGACGTAAATATCGAGCGAAATCGCATGGGAGAGGCTTTCAGGCGGGAAGGAAACCCTGGCAGGCTTGAATCGAGGTGGGCAGTGGTAAACTATGAATAAGGGCGAGTACGACCAGTGACAAGCTACGAATTTTAGCTTGCCGCGATGCCCGCAGAAACTACGAACTCGCCGAAAACCCGCGTTGCCGAGGTAAAAAACAATGCCGACCTATGTCTACCAAGAGATCCTCGAAGATGGCGGCGAAGGCGACTGTTTCGAAATCGTCCAGCGGATGTCGGAAGAAACCCTCACCAAACACCCCACGACGGGCAGACCCGTCCGCCGCGTCATCACCGCCCCGCGCTTCACGACGAAGTACAGCGACTCTCACGACAAGACTCGCCTCTCCGACAGTAACCTCAAGTCCAAAGGCTTTACGAAGTATGTGAAGGGCGACGACGGCAAGTACGAAAAAGTGCTGGGCAATGGCCCCGACTTGCTCAAACGCGACGAATAACGCGAGCGGGGGACGCCCCCTTCGCTCGCCAAGTTTTCATCGTCACGATTTGAATCGCTGGGTGACTACGCAACCCCATTCTTCTTAAACCACTCCAGCAATTTCTTCCAAGCATCGTCCGCCTTATCCTTGCGATAGCTTGGTCGATAGTCTGCATAGAAGCCGTGCGGTGTATCAGGGTAGAGCTCAATCTCACTCGGCTTGCCAGCTTTCTTCAAAGCCTCTTTCATTTTCTCAACCGACTCATTGGGAATGCCCGTGTCCGCACCACCATAGAGACCCAGGACCGGCGCCTTGAGTGAATCGACAACGTCGATCGGGTGCTTCGGCTGCAAGTCAGATACGGGCCCTGATGGAACCAAGCGGCCGTACCACGCAGCACCAGCCTTCAAATCAGGATTATGCGCCGCATAGAGCCAAACAATGCGACCACCCCAGCAAAATCCGGTGCAAGCAAGCTTCGCGGTATCCGCCTTCCCAGATTTCTTTGCATAGGCGACTGCCGCATCGAGATCGCCCATCACCTGCTTGTCTGGAACCTTCGAAACCACCTTCGCGACAATGTCTGGAATGTTGGTCATTCCCGCAACATCACCTTGCCGCGCATAAAGCTCCGGCGCGATCGCGTAGTAGCCCAACTTGGCAAAGCGTCGGCAGATGTCCTTGATGTGCTCATGGACGCCGAAGATCTCTTGAATCACCAGCACAGTAGGAAATGGTCCACCCTTGGCGGGCATCGCGCGATACGCCGGAATCTCCCCATCGGTCACGGGAACTTTAACTTCCCCCGCCTCAAGACCTTCCGCACTCGTGGTGATTGTCTGTGCCGAAACAGGCAACACCGATAGCGCAAACCCCGTCGCTAGCGAAGTCACGACAAAGCCTCGCCGCGAAACATCGGGACGAGGAAGCAAACTTAGTAGATCGTCATTCATAATATAAATTCCTTGTAAGTTACTATCAGGACTCGCCTTATGATCGGAAACCGCCGCCGAAAGGTCAACCGCCTTAAGCCACACCCAAGTTCAATTCGTGACGATTCGTTTACAACCCCGCCCAGAAAAAGTTGGACAGGCCCCAATCCCGCGCGGTAGGCTCTTGCCGTCCTTTTCTCTCCAAAGGTCGATGCTCACGGTGTAATCTAAAAAGAATCTACATTTTGGAATGTTCACGATGGGGACGGGAAATCGTGTCATTGGCTGGCTCATGCTGACGGCTGCCCTCCTTGGCGTTAGCGCATCGTCCGCGTATGCGCAGCGAGGTCGCGGATTTGGCTTTGGGCCAAATCGAGCTCAGCTCGCGACACTCAAGGAAGTGCAAACCGCACTCAACCTTTCAGAAGAACAGCAAAAAATTGCCAGCGCAGCTACGAGTGAG
>JBKJSI010000711.1:0-2966 GCA_046595915.1 Pirellulaceae bacterium | reverse complement strand
GCCGCGTGGCAATGCCGGCGGAAATATTGGCGGAAATATTGGCGGGAACGTCGGCGGCAATGCTGGCGGCAATGCTGGCGGGCAAGTTCGCGGCAACGCGGGCGCGCAAGTGCGCGGCAATGCAGGCGGGGGTGCGCAGTATTATCGTCCCGGCAACCAAGCGATCTACCGTAATCAGATTCAAATCGGCCAGCGCCCTTACAACGCCGCACCGAACGGCTATCGCCCCGGCTTCCAGAATTATTCCTGGCACAACGGCTATTGGAATAACTCCTATGGCTGGAATCCTCAAATTGGCTACGGGCGCAGCTATTACAGCCCCGGATATGGCTATGGAAACTACGGCGGATATGGCATTCGCATCGGCAATGTTGCCATTGGCCTAGGCGGCAATGCCGGCTTGGGTGGATATGGAAACTACGGCGGATATGGCTATGGCCGCTATCCCATGGGCTGGGGTTACAGCGGTTGGGGACTCGGCAATACGCTTTATCGCAGCGGCTATGCCTCTTACTACAATCCCTATTGGAACACGGGCAGCGGCGCTAACTACGCTTACGATTATGCTCAGCCTATTTACATCACCGAAACGTCAGCCGATGCGCCTGCGACTTCGACCAATACGTTGGTGGACTCCGCCGTGGCGGAATTCAAAAAGGGTGATTACCAATCGGCGCTGACGCAACTGGACCAGGCTATTAAAGCTAACCCCGGTGATGCGGTGTTGCATGAGCTTCGCGCACTGACTTTGTTTGCGATGAAGAAGTATGGTGAGTCAGCCGCGACGATCCATTCGGTACTTGCTGTTGGTCCGGGTTGGGATTGGCCTACCATGGCTTCTCTCTATCCCGATGTCGAGCAGTACACCGCGCAGCTGCGCGAGTTAGAGACCTATTCGAAGAAGAGTACAGATGACTCGGCCGCGCAGTTTCTGCTTGGCTATCACTATATGACTCTTGGTCACCCAGAAAATGCCGCGACCGAATTTGCTAAGGTTGTGAAGCTGCAACCCAAGGATCGCGTCGCGCAAGATTTGCTGGCCTTAGTGGACAAGCCTAAGGATGGTCAGCCCGAATCGCTGCCTGCTCCTGGGAAAAATGCAACCGAGGTCGAGGGTAAGCCTGAAGAACCACCGCCAGCGCCATTTAAGGACGAGGCGATCGCGGGTACTTGGAGCGGAGCTCGCGATGATGGCGCGAAGTTCAAACTCGACCTGAAGGCTGACAAGACCTTCAAGTGGCACTATGAACAAGGCGAACGTCAGGACGAGTTTACGGGCACGTATACCACGGAAGGCTCGCTGCTGGTGTTGCAACGCAAGGATGGCGGAGCCATGGTGGGCCATGTCACGCCGGATGGTGATGGCAAATTCACCTTCAAGCTGCTTGGCGCTCCTGAAGATGACCCTGGCATTGCTTTCAATCGCTAGATCAAGCGACTGATAAAGGCTTCAAGAGAAGTGTTAGCCGGCGTGGAATCATCCACGCCGGCTTTTTTTGTTGCAAGTGGCGGGAAGGGCCGACTGGGAGTTAGTATGGCGGTTTTACGCAATACATTTCTCGGAATCCTCCCATGAGCAGTGTCGATAAGGCCATCGAAACGCAACTGGCGAACATCGAAAAGCGGACAGGAAAAACGCTCAAGGAGCTGGCCGCTATTGTGAAAAAGAGCGGGCTTGAGAAGCATGGCGAAATGGTCGCGTTGCTCAAAAAGGAGTTGGGCATGGGGCATGGTGACGCGAACACCCTTGTACATCATGTGAAGGGCAATATTCAGACCACCGAAGTGAAATTGGCTGCCGGCGATCCGCTCGATGAAATCTATGTTGGACCTAAAGCAGGGCTGCGGCCCATTCATGAAAAGCTGATGGCGGCGATTGAGAAGTTTGGCGAATTTGAGATTGCGCCGAAGAAGGGTTATGTGAGCCTGCGGCGGAAGAAGCAGTTTGCGATGATCGGGCCGGCGACGAATACGCGGGTGGAGGTCGGCATCAACTTGAAGGATGTCAAAGGCACGTCGCGCCTTGAGCCTCAGCCCGAAAAGAGCATGTGCCAATACAAGGTGAAAGTTTCCAGCGAGAAGGAAGTCGATAAGGAATTGATTGGGTGGATCAAGCAAGCATTTGACGGAGCCGGGTAGGCGGCATTTCTTCACGATTGGTTCGCGCCGCCTACTTCAAAGATCAAACGCCTTGGGGATTAGAATTTGGGCGGCGCGGGTAGTTTTAGGGTGCTTGGAGTCGAGGCGAGCGCTTCGGAGTATTCTTTGAGCAGTTCGAGGGCGGTTTGGAATTCGGGAGTCGAGGTTAGATCTTTGTATTGCGGCGAGTCATTCACGCGAGCGAAACGCTTGTAAGTCGCGGCTAAGGCTTCTTGGTCGATAGCGCTGGCTGGATTTGCCGGCGCGGGGATTACGAGGAATTGTCGCCACTGGGGAGTTAGCTTGGCGTGCAAGTCGGCTACATCCTGGTGGAGTGATCTTTGGATTGCTTCGAGTCGGCTTGAAGCCTCTTCGGTTGCGCTTGAAGAAGCTGTTGTCGCGGAGGACTTCGAGATGATGGAACCTGTCAATTCGCTGAGGTGCTCTCGAAGGAGTGCGGCGGACTTGGGAATTCGCGCGGGGACTTGGGTGCTGGGTGCGCCGTAGAATTCGAGGTTGGCGGCTTGGTCGATTTCCAGGGCGCTGCCATCGATGGAGACGCCTGCGAAGAGTCCTCGGCTGCGGGAATAGGAGAGGATTTCGGCTTTGAGTTGGGAATCAGTTGCGGCGGCAGCGTTGCGCCCGACGGGGCCGGCTGCTGCGGCGGCGTCGGCGCCGATGGTGAATTTGCCCTTCATGAGATTGTCAACGCTGGCGCGGGTTTTGAAAACGAGGACGACATCGGAGCCTTGAATGCCAGCCTGAAAACCGACGCTGCCGCCGGTGAGGGTGATGAATTGGGGAAGGCTCCACTCGCCATCTTCATC
>JBKJSI010000708.1:0-8369 GCA_046595915.1 Pirellulaceae bacterium | reverse complement strand
AATTCAGACTGGCAATTCCGGCGGGCTTTTCGGCTGGCAGTTCCAGCGGGCTCAAACTAGCGGCTAAAGTACGGCGGCTAAAGTGAAATTCGCGAAAGCGGTGGAATACGGTAGCACATGACGATCACGAAAGAGCGGAAGCAGGAAGTTATTCAGGAATACAAGCGCGACGAGAACGATACGGGCTCGCCCGAAGTTCAGGTCGCCATCTTGACCACGCGCATCAATGCCCTGACGGGGCACATGCGAACGCACGACAAGGACTATGCCAGCCGCCGAGGCTTGCTCGCCCTGGTCGGTCAGCGTCGACGGCTGCTCGATTATCTCCGCAAAAGTGACGCCCAGCGCTATTTAGTTTTGATTCAGCGCTTGAATATCCGAAAGTAACCAGCCGGCTAACCGGTCTGGTGTGCGCCGTCGAAAAATTGAAGCGGCGCAATTGGATGGCGATTTGGCTTTGATCGCTCGTTTTTTGTCGCAACGTTGTGTTGCGTCAGTGGCGCGGAAGGTGCGCCGATTTTATGGTTGGCAAGTTTCGCCAGAACTAGCGTTGAACTGCGTTTGAAATTAATTGGGTTTGAAATCAACTGGGCGCCAATAGCGCTCTACAAGTAGGAAGGTGAGGAAACGTGAAAATCAGCATCGAAAAGCAAATTGGCCCGGGAACTCTCTCATTGGAATCGGGGCTGCTTGCGAAACAAGCGCTCGCCTCGGTCCTCGTTCGCTATGGCGACACAGTTGTCCTGACCGCGATTTGCACCGGCCCATCGCGTCCTGGCACCGACTTTCTTCCCTTGACCTGCGATTACCGCGAACGTCTTGCCAGTGCGGGAAAATTTCCCGGGGGTTTTATCAAGCGTGAAGGTCGTCCGACCACTAAAGAAACACTGACCGCTCGGCTGATGGATCGCCCGATCCGCCCACTCTTCCCTGAGAACTTTTTTGACGAAATTCAGATTCAATCGACCGTCTTCGCCAGCGATAAGCAAAATGATGGCGATGTCCTTGCGATGAATGGCGCTTCGATCGCCTGCTTTTTGTCGGGCCTTCCATTCAGTGGGCCAATCGCTTCGGTTCGAGTGGCTCGTATCGACGGCGCGCTTGTTCCCTTCCCCAGCGCCGATCAACTTGAAACGAGCGACCTCGACCTCATCGTCTCCGGCTCGGAGAAGTCGGTCCTCATGATCGAGGGCTTTTCTCATGAAATGGCCGAGAACGAGATGTTCGACGCCATTGCCTATGCTCACGACGTGATTCGCGAAATCTGCGCGATGCAACGTGATTTCATGGCGCAACTGGGCAAGTCGCCTGTCCCGGTTACGGCCGCCCCTGAAAATCCAATCCTCACTCGGCTCCTTTCGGGTTACACCGATGCCTTCAAGGCCGCCAAGCGAACGGAAGGCAAGCAGGCCCGAAAAGAAGCGGTCAGCGCGCTCAAAGAAAAGGTCGCGGCTGAATTTGGCGTGACCGATGATGGCGCCAATGACACGATCAGCAAGCTTGCTTTTGGCAAAGTTTGGCACGCCTTCGAATATAAAATGGTCCGCGATTTGATCATGGCCGGTACTCGTCCTGATGGTCGCGATGGCAAAACACTTCGCAACATCGAGTGCTTCGTCGATGTGCTTCCTCGCGTTCACGGTTCCGCCGTGTTTCAACGCGGCGAGACTCAGGCGCTCGTCGTCGTTACGCTCGGCACCGCTCGCGATGAGCAGCGAGTCGATGGCATCATGGAGGAATACTCCAAGCGATTTATGCTCGACTACAATTTCCCTTCCTTTTCGGTTGGTGAAGTTCGACCGATTCGCGGCCCTGGCCGTCGTGAAATTGGTCACGGCGCCCTCGCCGAACGCAGCGTGGCCCCGATCATGCCCGCCGCAGAAGATTTTCCTTATACCGTTCGCGTCTGCTCCGACATTCTCGAATCGAACGGCTCCTCGTCGATGGCGAGTGTTTGCGGCGCCACCCTCGGCCTCATGGCCGCAGGCGTGCCGATCACCAACCCCGTCGCGGGCATTTCGGTCGGCCTCGTGAAAGAAAGTGACTCCAGCTGGATGCTCCTGACCGACATCATCGGCGACGAAGATCACTACGGCGACATGGATTTCAAAATTGCCGGAACCCAAAACGGCATCACCGGCATCCAGCTCGATCTGAAGAACGATGGTATTAGCCACGAGATCATTCAGGCAACGCTCGCTCAGTCGCGCGACGCCAGGATTGAGATTCTCCGCAAAATGCTGTCGGTGATTCCACGTCCCAAAGAAGAGATTTCTCCATTCGCACCGCGGATGCTGCGAACCCACATTGATCCTGAAAAGATCGGCCTGCTCATCGGCCCTGGCGGCAAGACAATTCGCGCCATGCAAGAATCGACTGGCACGATCATCGAAGTCGATGACACCGGCACGGTTTCGATCGCTTGTGCTTCCCGCGAAGGCGCTGAAGCGGCCTTGTCGCAAATCGAAGCTCTCACGGCGACCGTTCAGATCGGCAAGATCTATCACGGGCGCGTTTCCAGTGTTCGCGATTTCGGTGCGTTCGTCGAAATCCTACCTGGCCGCGATGGCTTGGTTCACGTTAGTGAGCTTTCCGGCAACTACATCGCCAATGTCGCGGACGTCGTTCGCGTTGGCGATGAAATGAAGGTGCTCGTGATCGACATCGATGAACATGATCGCGTTCGTCTTAGCCGACGACGCGCATTGGAAGAAATGGGCGTTGAAGACGAAATGGTTGGCGCTGCCGGCGATGGCGGCGATCGCCCACCTCCACGTCCTCGTAGCGATGACCGTGGCGGCGATTTCGATCGCGGCGGCGGTGAGCGTGAACGAGGCGGTGATCGCGGTGGATATCGCGGCGGCGGAGACCGAGGAGGCGACCGTGGCGGTGGTGGAGATCGCGGAGGCAGCGGCGGTGGATATCGCGGCGGCGACCGAGGCGGCAGCAGCGGACCACCACGCGGTGGTGACCGAGGCGGCGGCGGTGGATATCGCGGTGGTAGCAGCGGTGGCGGCGGACGTGGCCGACGCTAGTTCCGCCTAAATTAATTAAAATACGAGGGCGAACTGAAAAGTTCCGCCCTCTTTTTCTGCGCTTGCCGAAATCTCAATTCTCTTTTCTCACCACCAAGACACGAAGGCACAAAGAAATAATGATGGAAGATATGTATAGGTAGGTCAGACTTTGCCTGACGAGGCCACAACAGTCAGGCAAAGTCTGACCTACCATTTGATTTCCTTCGTGGCTTTGTGCCTTGGTGGTGAAAAAATCCCGAGACTTGTATGGAATCAGAGGACAAGCCAGAGACAGAACCGACGCAGCGGTTGGCGCTGCAATATGCCGAGCTCGCTGAAGTTGCGGGCTCGCTTGCGCATGAGATCAAGAATCCTCTTTCTGTGATCCGCATGAACATGGATCTCTTGGCGGAGGATCTGGCCGAGGGGCAATCACCGCGCGAACGGCGGATGGCGAATAAGGTTGAAGTGGTTCGCCGGCAATGTACGCGGCTTGAAACACTGCTGGATGATTTTCTCCGATTCGCACGCCTCCAAAGGCTCGATTTGCGAGCCGCTAATCTCAATGATGTTGTTGATCGGGTGCTCGACCTTTACGAGCCGCAGTGCGAACAGCAGGGCATCGAAGTCGTTCGCTATCTCGATCCTGACTTGCCATCGATATTACTGGAGAGCCAAACGCTCCAAGCCGCGTTGATTAATTTGGTGAAGAACGCTTTGGAGGCGATGCCTGAGGGGGGGCAGTTTGTTGCCAGGACGCGCCCGACGCGAAATGGCGTTTCGCTCGACCTGATCGATACCGGTTGCGGGATGGATGACGAGACGGCGCTGCGTATGTTCGAAGCGTTTTATACGACCAAGAGCGGCGGATCCGGCCTCGGATTGCCGACGGCCAAAAAAATCATTGAAGCCCACGGCGGGCGCATTGATGTCCAAAGCGAAGTGGGGCGTGGGACACAGTTTACGATCGAATTTCCAACCCCGCCGCGAATCGCGGATTAGCAACACTTTTGTCGGTTAGTCTCGGACACTCTCGCTCTTCGATAGTCGCCTAGCGTGCGAACTCTGCGTAGAATTCAGCTTCTCTGGGAAATGCCGCGTTTCTCGATCAGAATTGCGATATGGCTTGTAACCGCAAAATCGTTGACGCAGTCATCGCTGCCTACCATGAGGCGGCGCAGATCAATCGTGAATTACCGACCCGGAAGGGCAATATCGTCGAACTTCCGCTGACCCGTGGCGGCGATGTTCTCGCCGCAGCTGACTTACATGGCGATCGGCTCAATTTTGAACGACTTGACCAGCTTGCCGATCTGGCGAATCATCCGCTCCGGCACTTGATTCTCCAGGAAGTTTGCCACGGTGGGCCAACCTACCCGGGTGCAAATGGCTGCATGTCCCACCTGATGCTCGAGGATTGTGCAAAACTGATCGTTCGCAATCCGGGTCGCGTTCATTACTTGCTCTCCAACCACGAGCTGGCCGAACTGACCGACTTTGCGATTTGCAAAGGCAACCGCATGCTCAATGTCGCGTTCCGCGCCGGGATGTGCCAACTTTATGGCGCCGCAGGCGATGCCGTACGGACGGCCATGGCTGTTTTCCTCAGGTCGTGCCCACTTGGCATTCGAATCGGCGAGAGGTTGCTGATGACGCACAGCATTCCCGAACGCCTTGATGCGCCGGACGATCACTTTGATTGGACGATCTTTGACCGGGAGCTTCGCGACGATGAATTATTGCCAGGCGGCTCCGTCTTTCGGCTCGTCTGGGGGCGCGATTTCCGACCGGCTAATGCGGCTCTTTTTGCCAAGAAGATGAATGCTCAAGTTCTGCTCAATGGCCATGAACCGACGTCGGCCGGTTTTGATCTGCCCAATCCGACCCAAATTGTTCTCGACAGTTGCCACGAGAATGGCTGCTACACCCTTCTGCCGCTGGATCGACCATTATCTCACGCCGACGTGCTTGCGCGGGTCTTTCCTCTTCATGAAAGCGTGCCGGCATGAAAAGCGCCGCATCACGGCCTGAGCGATCGATCGGTTCGAGTGCGCCTGCGGAACGCGGTCCCGCTTCCTCGGCGGGCAGAGGCCCAACGCCTTGGCAGCCCCGTTTCGGGATCCGTGAATTGCTGATGTTAATGCTTATCTGCAGCGTTCTGGCCGCCGCCTTGGGCTATCTCTATCAAGATGAAAAAGCTGGGGCGCGAAGCCTACGTTTCATTTTTCTCACCGTGGCCGGCCCTTCACTCATGGCGGTCACATTAGGACTCATCTTTGTAGCCACGGAATTCTTCCGCCGACGAAAACGCAAAAAGCCCTCTTCCAAAGCGGAGGACGTTTTTTGATTGCGGTTGATCCATTAACGACTCAACTGGGTTCATTGCCAACCTGAGGCGTGTTGTCCTGGCTGCTATATAGGTTTCGACTGAATTGCTTTGCTCTCTTTGGTCGTTAGCAAGAGAAGAAGCGGCAAGATGAGGAGATTGCCAGCCATTCCGCCAAGCATCGTGAGGCCGGCAAGAACGCCGAAGTAAATTGTCGGCATGAACTGGCTGACGCTAAGGGCCGTAAAGCCTATTACGAGGGCGAGGGTTGAAAAGACCATCGCCCGCCCGACTTTTTGCTGAACCGCATCGAGCGCGCCAAGCACGGTGCGGCCTTCCCGCATCGCCCTCTGAAACGCCGTGAGATAGTGGATCGAACTATCGATCGAAAGCCCCATCGAAATGGCGGCGATCATTGCGGCGCCGAGATTGATGCGCAGTCCAAGCCAACCCAGCAGGCCCGTCACCATCAAAATCGGAAGCACGTTAGGAACCAATGCGATCAAAGCGAGTTTCGGGCTGCGGAAGATGGCCGTCATGAGAACCCCCACCCCCAGTACCGAGATTAGAAACGCGAACCACTGATCTCGCAGCACGCTGTCGATGAGGTAAGTAAGCAATACGAAATAGCCCGTAACTTCGGCTTGCGGAAAATCTTCCTTAGCCAATGCAGCGACATCTTCGATGAGTTTCTTCTTCGCCTCGGCTGACTGGCGCTCTGGAGCGCGGAGCATGATGCGATAGTAAAATCGCCCATCCATTGGGTCGGCGGCGTGAAGCGCGGCGGTGAATTTCGGTAACTTTGCTCGCATTGCCCCGCCCGCGAGGTTGACAGCCGCATCGCGCATGAAAGGCATCGACAAGTCGGCAATTTGCGGCGTGGCTGCTTTCACCGCATCGACGAAACTGAGTGCCGAGAGCGCCGGTTTGCCAAGGGGATCGCGAAGCTTACGAATTTTGTGTTGAAGCTCGTCGACATTGTCCAAGTAGTCCCAGTCGAGTTGCTTCGGTGCAGGCAAAAGAATTTCCCACGCGCCTGCGCCGCCGAGGTTATCTTCGACCGTGTTGTACGCAGCGACGATCGGGCTGCTCTTGCGGAAGTTCTTGGTGAAATCAGTCTCGACTTGCAGGCGAAAAGTGCCGGCGATGGCGAGCACGCCGAAGAGGAGTATCATTCCTGAAAGCAGAAGCGGAAACTTCTGAACGAGGTCAATTGATTTGGCAAGACCATCGCTGAGTTGTCCCTCACCCCAGGCGTTTTTCGCATTGCGATCAAACTGCCCGATCAGCGTAAGTCCTGGAATGAGCAGGATCACGCTCACCAGGACGAAAATCGTTCCGATCGAGGTCATCACCGCGAAATCTTGGATCGGTCCTACTTCCGCAACAATGAGCGAATAAAAACCGATCACATCCGTCACAAGCGACCAAAGAATCGGCCCCCAGAGCAGCCGAAAGCTCGAGCGAAAGGCGTTTTGTGGTGTTTCGCCGGCGGCGCGGGTGTCGCGGTAGTCGATGATGAAGTGAATCACCGTAGCCACACCGACGACTGTGACAATCGCGGCGAGCATCGAGCTGACCATGCTGAGTCGCAACTGCAAAATGCCGAGGAGCATCGTGGTAAGCAGCAGTGCGAGTTGAACCACCGCGAAGGGTACCAGCACCCAGCGGATGCTGCGAAAGAGGACCGCGATCGTGAGCGACAACAGAATCGTAGAAACCCAACTCAGTCGCTGGCCGTCTGATTCGAGATAGCGAAAGCCATCAACGACCATCGCCGGTTCGCCGGCGAGAATGCCGTCGGGCGCAAGACGCCTTATTTTCGCTCGCAGAGCATCGACCGTTTCGCGACGCGGATCGCCTTGGCCCGCCGCGAGGATCGCGGGGCTAAGCATGCAGATCACTGCGGCGGTTTTTTGATCGGGTCCGTGCGTGTAGCCCTGAAACAGTTCGCGAAATCGTCCCGCGATGGCGTTGTTCGGATCCGCAATGGCTTCGGAGGGCTTTGGTTTGCCTCCGAAAATGGACGGAATCGATTGGAGCGTTTGCATGTCAGAAAGAGCGTCGCTCAAGTCGGCGAGGCTCATTACTTCGGCGACGCCTGGCGTGTCGCGGAGTTCGCGGCTAATTTCGCGCAATCGACGAATTCCGCTACCGTCGGGGTCGAGCAGCTTTTCATCCTTGTAGACGGCGAGAATGACTTCGTTGCCGCCGAAGGTTCGCGTCAGCCGCCGATAGGGAACGAGCAATGGATCACTCTCGGCGAACATGTTTTCAATCGAGCGATCGAACTCGACTTTTTTCAGCGGCGCCAGAGATGCCAGCGCCAGCAGTGCGGCGATGGCGAGCAGAACCCAGCGCCAGCGGATCAAGAATGCGGCAACGGAATCGGACGTGACGGCCATGGTCGACGGAGAGCTCGGTCACGAGGCAAAGGGTTGAAACATCACGGGTTAAAGCCTAGCAGGGCAGTGTCGGACGAGTGAGGGGAGGCGCGGCGCTGCTTCGCTCGTCCGAAATGTTTACCACTTAGGCGAAATGCGATTGGTGATTCTGCCGAAAACCTCTACAGCTTGCGCACCAAGCTCATTTACGCCTTGATCGGAGAGATGGATCATGACGCTTCACCGAATGCTAGCTGCCGCTGTAGTCGTCCTGGGATTACAAGCGTGCTTCGCGCTGGAGTGTTACGCCCAGGCCTCCACCAATTTCAGCAACTCCACCGGCGCCGGCGAAGTAGCGGGTCTTCAAGACCAATTGGAGAAGGGCCTCAAGTGTCGCCGCCCGCAGGAGTTTGCCTTTGTGCAAGCCGTGGTAGTCAAAGTCAACCAAGGCGATCTCTCGCGACAGCTGGTGGTCGAGACGTTTGCTTTCGCTCGAAAGAAAGCGACCAAGGTTGGGCACAACTATGCGTTCCCCTACTTTCAACGAGGGCTAGAGGAACGAGCAAAGCTCGCCGGAACGCCGCTCGATATCGATACGACGGATCTCTATCCGGTGATTCGCTAAACCGCGTCTTCACGAAC
>JBKJSI010000850.1:0-6184 GCA_046595915.1 Pirellulaceae bacterium | reverse complement strand
GTCAAGGCCTGCCAAGAGCAGCGCGCGCTCAGGACTCTGGATTGCGAGGCAAATCTTGATTTTGAGGCGCCGAGCCGTTTCTTCGCGAAGGCCGCCGACATGGTCTGCGAGCGCGGCAGAGGTGATCTCCGGGCGCGCTAGGACAGCCTGGATCGCCGCAAACCAGCTGCGCAGTTTCAGTCTAGAGTTTTCGAAGATGATCCCTGCTCGGACACTCGTTTGGGCGGCGCAGCTCGCGCATTCCAGCACGCTACGCGATGAGATGGCGTAATAGTGATCGCTGCCGCATCGCTCGCATCTCCATCGCTGGCGCTGGAGCCAGCGATGGAGATATTCCACACATCCCTGTTCGGTGGTAAAGCGCCGTGGCAGAGAGGGTAAGGGGCGACGGGCTTCATCTAAGCGATCTTCGCGGGCGAAGTCGCGCACGAGCCGCAGCGTCTGCCGTATCGCCCTTTCCTGCGCGAGCTGTCGCGCTTCGATCTGGGCCAAGATGCCATCGGACTCCCCGGTCACGAGTCGCAGATCAGCGAACTGGGCCTCCGGTACTCCCATTCGTGAGGCGTCGCCCGCGACGGGACCCAAAATTCGTTTTTTGGCGGCGGCGATCGCCGCGAGGTCTTCGACAATCGTAGCGTTCCGCTCGATCATCTGGGCAAGGTAGCTGACGATGTCGTTTTGCGGGGCTAAGTCGCTAATTGCCGTCGCTAGCTTCCGATGCGGGCGATGGCTTGGCTCTGTGGGTCCGTCCACATTGGCCTCCTTTTTGACACGTGAGACGTATACAATTCCGTGCAGTCTATACTGATGCGCATGGTCGTCTAGCCAGATTTTCAAAAAAGTCTCAATTTTTTCGATTTGTCGTGAATTGGACTTTTCCGGCTTCACTAGCGTATATATAACTTCTGTATATTATGGCTGAGACGAACACCCCAAATCCACGCGACGCGATTCGCCGGGAACGTATTATTACGGTCCTCACGGAGCTCTCGGCTGAAGGCAAATCTCAACGTTTTGTTGCAGAGCGACTTGGCATTCCGGCGCAGTACCTGAGCGACTATCGAGCCGGGCGTCGCAGAATTACCGAGCAAGTCGCGCAGGACTTTGAATCGAAATTCGGTTACAATTCCTACTGGCTAGCGGGATACAGCTCAGTTAAGAATTTGACTGACCTTGCCAACTGGCCTGCTGATCAGCCTCCGATTCGGCCTCCAGCGGGAAGTTCAACGCAGCTGCCACTTTTGAACTTGCCGATCGAAGGTGAGCCACTACGTCATCCAAAATTTGACGGAACGTACACACAGGTCGCCGGAGCTGCGGAGGCGAAGCTCTCGATCGCAAAACACCCTTACATTTTGCGATTTGGGGGCCATGACCCAGAGAAACGAATTCATCCAGGCGACTTGCTACTGATGTCCCAATCAGCCCCGATGGAGTGCTCGCTGGTCGAAAACATGATTCAAGTAATTCGTCATCCGCATGGACTCGATCTCGCCAGGTTACGCGGCGATCAATGGATTCGGCTGACGTGCGAGTCGACGAAAATTCCTCTGGCAGGAAGCACCGTTCAAGGTCATGCGATTGGAATCACCTGGAGTGCGCTGGGGTGAGGCGGCAGTGGAAAGGGTAATTGACGACTCGTTCCGTTGGTGACGGATCGCGATCTGGTTGTAGTTCAATGTGAAGATCGCTGAAGGCGATGTTCACGTGCCACGACCTCCCTAAAGAACTTATCTGCGAAGTGCGCAGCGGATTTCAACTCACATTCGCGGCGGCCCCCCAGTGAATGCACTGACACTCCATGGGTCCATCTGAAGTAGCTTTGGTACGGTCGAGTCGAAACTAAATTCAGCCTGTTTTTGCGTCATTATGAAGTGTTGCCGGACGCTAGCTGGGTGCGATCTTACGAACGTCATCAGAGAGAACCTTGGCGGACTCTCGTCCGTTGCCGCACCGTTCTTCGAAGGTCGTCTCGGTTCCGCAGACCGCATTCGATCTTGGCGAGGAATTTCTCGTCCTTGACGAGGCTGCGCCACCTGTTGGTCCGCATTTCGTCAACGTTAATGCTGCCGGGATGCGTGAACAGTGAAGCGGTTTCGTCATACGGATGCGACTGATCTTGCTTGCTCTCCGCATGCGTAGATTCTGGCCGCGGGGTGGCGTCAACAATTCGGAGCCGGTGTTAGCAGACCTGCCTCGTTAGCAAAACGGTTTGCCTGAAGGCTCAACTAGCTAGCGCTAGTTCTTTGTTTGCGTCTCGACATGTGTCGGGGCGGTATTCCTTGTTTCACAAGGACCGCCCCCTCCATGGGAGCGGTCCGTCTCTACGGAGCGCTGAATGATTGCTTCCGCAACAGAATTATCTGTCACCGAATCGCCGACCTGGCAACAAGGATTCTTGACGATCTTGCCCTGGATCAAACGGCGAGCCAAGGCCGCGTTTCACAATCTCGACGTTGAAGCGCGGGAAGACGCGGTGGCCGAGGTCATCGCAAGCACGATGTGCGCGTATCAACGACTTGATGAACGGGATGAACTCTGGCGTGCCTCTGCCGCGGCGCTAACCCGCTTCGCGATCGCCCAATACTATCAAGGTCGACGCGTAGGGTCTGCGCAACGATCGGGCGACGTCTATTCGCGTCGCGGGAAGCAGGACTCCGGAGGGCGCTTGTTGCATCTGGAATCACCTGGCGACAGGGAGGGCGAATGGCGAGAGGCCCTGGTCGATAATCGTCGCTCCCCCATTCCGGCCCAGGTAGCCTTTCGACTCGACTTTCCACGTTGGTTAGCACAACTTCATCCGCGAGACAGGCTAGTCGCCGAACGATTATCGCTAAATTGTTCGACCCGCGAAGTTGCTCAAGAACTGCAGGTTTCACCGGGACGCATTTCTCAACTCCGACATGAACTGGCGGAATCGTGGTATGCGTTTGTTAGCTCCCTTCCTGCCCCATTCCGGGGCGACGCGCCGGACGAAGACCAGAATGCTACTTCACGGTGACCACTACATTGCGACCATTTTCCTAGCACCAATTCCGCAATTGGGCGCCTGTGTGAATGCTCAACGTGGCCGCACTGGAATGGAACGTCGTTGTTGCCAAAATTGGGGAGGGGACTCAGGTTCGAGCGGGTTTTTTGGGGGTCAAAGTGACGGCTTTGGTGGTGGGCAAATTACCTTAGGCGAAATTTGCTACGAGTGAGTGACGAGATTAATCGGGTCGCCAAAACGAAGAGTTGAAGTTCCGCCCCCGATTTTCGGGGGCGGAACTCTTTTTCTTAGCTATCCGATTTTTGCGTGGCCCACGATTTTTGAAGACCGGGGCGCAGCGAGATTGGCTTTGAATTGGAGGGGCGATTGTGAGACGCGTCGGAGGGTCCTGGGTAGCGCGGGCTGAATACAAAACTCCCTAATTTTTGCAAAGCGGCGAGGGGGACGTCGTTCGACGCGGGCCCCTGAGCAGGACTTACTTTCAGCCCGCCAAACGCTTGATGGCTACTCCAAAACTCGTCGCAACAAGATGCAGTTGGACGTGTTGTGGTTTTTGCCTTGTTCGTAGGCGACGGGGGCCGTTCGGTCGATGATGAAGAACGAACGGTGGCGCTGCTGGGTTCCGTCGTCGAAGCCGAGTTCGGCGCCGAGGGTGTACCCGTCTGGCAACTGGGGTGTTGGTCCGACGTAGTTCACTTCGAACTTGCCCAGCGTGATCCAGACGGCGAAGGCATTCGCTTGGTTTGTGGTGGTGTTACCGAGGCGGGAGATGCCTTGGTAGCGGAAGCCGGGGTTGTCGGCCGAAGTTGCCGGAAACGTGGTGTCTCTTGGTTGCCAAATGGTTGTAGTGCTGGGTTGACGGGCGTTGTCGCAAAAGCCCGCTCATTGCCGAAGTATAGGCGGTCGGCAGAATCGCCCTTCCGGGCAAGGAACTGTAATTCGGGAGCATCTTGGACGCATCAGCTGGCCGAATAGGCTATTCACGACGTCGCGCGATGTCAGCCCGAAGGCACCCGTCATGGATTGCGAGATGCGCGCCGAAGGCGAAGTTCATTTAGGGTGTTTCGGCTTGTGGTCCCACGGCTCTCGTAAGTGGATGGAGTGCGCCGATATTCTGCTAATCAGTTGCGAACTCAGTTTCTTGTAAAAGACGCGCTCGCCTTCAATTGGCGGATCTGCCGCGAATCGGGATCGTACGTACGAAGCGTTACTTGGAGCGCCCTGAGGGGGCTTGAATAGGGCGGCGCAAAATACTGGCCCGGGGCACTGGATGTTGGAAGTTCAGCAAGCAATTCGGCTTCGTCATCGATCACGCCAATAATTGTTCCGGGTGCATTTGAATCGACCCCATCCATTGCATTGTTCGCGGCCGGAGCCCAGGTGTCGAAGGCAGTCAGCAATTGCGAATAGGTGGTAGCTGCTACGCTTGAAACCGGCACTCGAAGAAAGCCCGAGTATTCGCTTGGCGGACCAGAGAAATAGCTCGATGCCGTTCCATAGGTCGTTGGATCGCGAACGAGTGCATAATTGAGGTCTACGAATGCGCCTTGACCAACTTTGGTTGCGCCGGTTGACGTATATCCAGGATCGCCAGGATTTAGTGTAACTCCAGCAATTCCCCAAAGTGGAGCCACATCGTCATAGATACGAATATCAAATGCTGCCACAGACGAAATCATCACATCTTCGCCGTAACGGCTGCGATTAAGTGCCGGTCTTGTTGGAGCAATATTCCTGCCAGGTAAATGAGCTTCCTTGGGGAAGGAAATCGCGTTGAGTTGGACTCGATGCGGAATACCAAGAGTGATTCTTCGACAGGGCGCGGTTGGCGAACTGCTGTCCGCTGCTTGACTGCTTGGCGCAGCCAAGTCGGCGAGTGAATTTGCTAAAGCAGTCTCGTTTCCAGATCCATCAACTGAAATAGTAAACGAAATATCACACTGTTCGTACATGATTTGAAGTGCATCGCTTCGTGATAATGCAAATCCGGGAGGCGAGCCCCCGGCAGGATTTCTGAGTTTCCGCCAGGTCGTGTTAATTGCTCCGGTAAGGTCCGGCCGAATCAGAAATAATCTGCGATGCACTTGTCGCTCAGCGTCCGCAATAATGCCATCGCCGTTTTCATCCAGCCCTTGCACCCACCAAACAACCTCCGCCAGTGGCGATTCAATTGACTGGGGGACGATATCGTTTGGGGTCGGGTCGGTTGTCGCAAGTAATATAGAACCACGGTAAGGACTGTCGAGATTACGAGTCGTAAGGCTCAATACGTCATCTAAATCCCCAAACCTCGAGGTTGACTGATCAACCAGATAATTTGGCGAAGCGTCCAAGAGGTTCCCCGTGAGCGCGTCTTTGTAGCGAATGTTCGCGAAATGGGCCGGAATCCCGGATGGCGATGCCGGAATCAAACCCGAGTTATTTCGATAGCTAACGGCTGGCATATTCAGTGAAGTTCCAGTGTTTGGCGGTAACGTTTGCATTGGCCAAGCGGGGATCGCGTCTTTCGCCATCCCTTCCACGTACTGGATGTAGCCCATCGGTGCGACGGTTCCTGGCATGGCGCCGTGGGGATACGTCGCGCCGCGCATGTCCGATTCCAACTGGGCGATTACCGATCGAAGTTGCCCAGACATCTCAACGAGCGCCCGTGATTTGGCGGTGGCGTTGCTAAGGTCTCGGAACCACTTGGTCACCACGAGCAGAATCACCATCGCGATGGTCGTCGCGATGAGCAGTTCTAAAACCGAGAAACCACGCTGACGTGAACGGCTCGTTCTCTGGATTAAGTGTGACATGATGTGGTTCCAGTGAATCTTGCAAGTTGAACGGGCGAGTGAAAGGACAGCCTGTAATCGCGGTGGACTTATTCCAGGACACGCCGTAGGAGAATGCATTCCGCGGCGTTGTGGTTTTTGCCCGTTTCATACGCGACCGGCTTGGTGCGGTCGATGATGTAAAACGATCGGTGGCGTTGCTGGGTGCCATCGTCAAAGCCGAGTTCGGCGCCGAGTGCGTATCCGTCGGGGATCTGCGGTGATGGTCCGACGTAGTTCACTTCAAACTTGCCGTGCGAAATCCAAACGGCGTAGCAGTTGGCTTGGTTTGTGGTGAGGTTGTTAAGACGGTTCATCGCATGTAAGCGAGTCGCGGGGTTGGCTGGCACATTCGGCTGAGTTGGCAAGTGGAAGAGCG
>JBKJSI010000775.1:0-10930 GCA_046595915.1 Pirellulaceae bacterium | reverse complement strand
CTTACAGTAAGTGAATACACCGGGGCGACGAGCATTGGCGAGGCGCTCGTTGAGCGAAATGCGCCGGTGGGGCTTTTGTCGCGGTTGCCGCTAATTGTTCACACGGTCGTTGCGCTAGGGGCTTTGCTCTTCTTGGCTCGGCTCGGGGCGGAGATGCAGAAGTGCCGGTCGGCGCTAGCCGTGCTGGCGCTGCTTTTGGCGGCAGTGGGCGCTGTAGTGGCGCTGGAAGCAGGATGGCGACCGAATGGGCTGGAGATGCCTGAGGAGCTTTTGGCTTTTCATGCTCGATTGGCATCGCGGGGACTCTTGTTCCTCATGTTGATGGTTTACGGTCGCTATACACGGCTTGATGCATTGGGAAATATCAAGGTCCGCGAGAAAAAGCCACGCAAGAAAGCGACGCCGGCGGGGGAGAAGGTTGCGCCTGCGGCAGAGAAGCCAGCGGCGGCGGCGAAGATTGTTCCAGTGGCGCCGAAGCCGGTGGTTGCACCTGTCGTGGAAAAGGTTGTGCCGAAACCGCAAGAGAAGGCTGTAGAAAAACCAGTAGAGAAACCCGTTCTGCCGGTCAAGCCGGCGATCATTACGGCGCCCAAGCCGATGCTGACCTTGGGTCAGAAGCCGTCCGAGGAGGACGAGGATGAAAATGGCGGCAATGGGCGGCTGTCGCGATCGGAACGTCGACGGCTAAAACAGCTTGGCAAAGCCGCCTAATGGTTGGAGCACCGCCATCAGGCGGATGGCGCCGCAAACTGCCATGATTCCGCCAACACCGCCACTCCGAAAAAGACCGGCTGAAGCCGGGACTCCAACGGGCTCCCCCTTGAATGCGGGTGGGTTTGAAATCTAATCCGGGCGTTAGGTTTTTTAGGCTTTTGATTTCGGTTGAGCGATCTGCAATGAGCGTCCGCACCCGTTTTGCTCCGAGTCCGACCGGTTACCTGCATATTGGGGGCGTTCGTACGGCGCTGTTCAATTGGCTTTATGCCAAACAGCATGGCGGACAGTTTTTGTTGCGCATCGATGACACCGATGCGCAGCGAAATGTGCAAGAGGCGCTGCAGCCGATTTTGGATGGCTTTCGTTGGCTCGGAATTGATTGGGATGAAGGGCCCGAAGTTGGCGGGCCATATGGGCCTTACTTCCAATCGCAGCGACTCGAGCGATATCAATCGGCAGCAAAGATCTTGCTGGAAAAGGGATTGGCTTATCGCGACTTCGCGACCACGGACGAATTGAAGGCCGAACGCGAAGAAGCAGATCGCGAGAAGCGAGCGTTCCTCTATAGCCGCAAGTGGATGGCGGAGACGGATGCGGATGCGAAGCGATTTGAGGCGGAGGGCCGGCAAGGCGTTGTGCGTCTCAAAATGCCGCGCGAGGGAGTTTGCCGCTTTGAGGATCAGGTTCGCGGGGTATGCGAATTCGATTGGTCGAAGGAGCAGGACCATGTAATTCAGCGCGCCGATGGCACGTGCCTATATCACCTGGCGAGTGTCGTGGATGATGACGATTTCAAAATTACGCATGTGATCCGAGCGATCGAGCATCTTTCCAATACACCGCGTCAGATTTTTATTGCAGAGAGCCTTGGTTACAAACTGCCTGTCTATGCGCATCTGCCGTATGTCGCCGAGCCTGGGAGTCAAACCAAGCTAAGTAAACGAAACATTGATAAGTATCTGAAGAACGCCGAGTTCAAACGGCTTTATGATCATGGCGAGGCGATTGCGAAGGCCACGAAGAAGACCGTTTCCGCAGCAACCTTTAATCCGGTGATCGTCGACTTCTATCGAGAAGTGGGTTACTTGCCTGAAGCAATTCTCAACTACCTGCTGCTGCTCGGCTGGTCTTTCAATGACAAGAAGGAAGATTTTACGCGCGAGGAGATGATCAAGGACTTTACGCTCGAGCGGGTGACAAAAGCGCCCGCGAGTTTTGATCCGAAAAAGCTCTGGGCGTTTCAGGACCGGCACATTCAACAGTATCCGGTAAAGTCGAAGGGGGCAAAAGTGCTGCCTTACTTGCAGCAGGCGGGGCTAGTCTCTTCGCCGCCTGACTGCGATGTGGGACCAAAGCTGTTGCGGATACTGGAAGCGATAGGCGATCGGCTCAAGACTTTTGGCGATATCTTGGCTTATGGCGGCTACTTTTTTGTTGCGGATGATAAGCTGACGTATGACGAAAAGGAGTTCGCCAAGCGGCTGGGGACGCCGGAATCGAAAGAGATACTAAAGCGATTCGCGGAGAAGCTGCGCGAGCTGCCTTCCTTTGACCTGAAATCGCTCGAGGAGTGCTTGAAGGGCTTTGTCGCTGAGGCGGAGATCAAGATTGGCGATATCGTTCATGGGCTACGACTCGCTACGACCGGACAGCCAGTTGGGCCCGGCGTTTATGATTGTCTAGAGATCTTGGGAAAGGATGCGGTGCTTAGGCGCATTAAAACTGCATTGCAACGCGTGGCCTAATCCCGATCTTGATTATGTTGCTCTTCGCATCTCGAAACGCCGCGTCGATGACGAGTATCGTTAAGCTGGCTAAGGCTGACCGCCTGGTTGGTTTTTATTGAGCCCAAGGTGGTCAAGCCAGTTGCGCCTGCCTGGGGTTTTCGACTTGTCGTCGCCTCGAGATGCGTTGTCCTGCGACCGGGAGCGATCTTCCTCGAATTTTTCGAGCCTTTCTTGGAAGTCGGCGCGCTCGCGGGCGATCTTGGCGCGTTCAAGAGAGACGTCAATTTCAGCTTGGCGGAGTTTTTCTTGCAACTCATGGGTCATGCGTTCCAGCGCTTCGCGCTGTTGCTTGACGAGTTCATCGCCGTCAAGCAATTGCGATATGGCGGCGGCTCCGAAAGCGGTTTCTGCCCCGGCGGCGCCGCCAGCGGGGCGCATTTCGAGCAGGGCTTTGAGTTCAGCGATTTCTGCGTCTTTTTCGGCGATGGCGCAATTGGTCTTGGCGATGACGTCCTCGATTTTGAGGCGTTCCTTCTTTTCTTGAGGTGTGCCGGCGTCATCGGCTTCAAGCTGGGCGAGCAGCAATCGCTTTTGACTTTCCCAGTCATTGCCGCCGGATGGAGCCGGCGCGCCTGCGGCCGCGGGACGCTGCGCGAGTTGGCGTTTGAGGTCGGCGACTTGGGAATTGGCTTGTCGAAGGTCGGCCATGGCCATGTCAATGCGATGGCGAAGTTGGACAACTTCCGCGTCAGAATGAGCGTCTCGTAGCGAACTACTCTTATCGCTGCTCTTGAGCGTTTCAATCTCGGCTAGGAGCGTGTCACGTTCGGCTCGGAGTTCGTCCATGGCGACGAGCGCATCGCCGGTCGCTTCACCATGGGCAGATTGGCTCTTGAGCGCGGCAACTTCACTGATTTTTGAATCTAGTTGTTTTCGTAGTGCGGCGAGTTGCTCGCGCTGTCGCTCTTGCTCGACCTTCGATTGGGCGACTGCCATTCGCGATTCGACGAGTTCATTCTCGACCTCCTGCACGCCGCGCTGGAGTTGATCACGGAGATGCTGGACTTCATGTTCAAGCGTTTCAAGGTCGCGTTTGCGGCGAGATTCGAACTGAGATGTTTGTTCCCGCTCGGACAGTAGCGTGGTTTGAAGCGACTTGCGTTCGCTATTAGCGTGCTGGAGGGCTAGTTGGAGGTGTTCAAATTGCTGGCGAAGTTCGGCGAGGGCGTTTTGATCGTTCGAGGAAGAGCCTGCTGCGGCGCGGGCCTCGTCAAGGTTGCGGCGAAGCTGTTGTTCTTCGGCACTGGAAACAGCGAGGAAGTCGCGCAGCTCAAGTAGTTGTTGTTCGAGGGCTTCTTGCTGTTTGGTTCGGACCGCGATCTCTTCGCGGAGGAGGCGGATTTGGGAGTCGTCGACGACGAGCGCCGAGGTTTGTGCGGTTGGGTTGCTGTTGTTTCCGCCCTGATGGACTTCAGCGAGCAATTGCATGCGCTGGAGACGGAATTCGCGCGCGAGGCGACGACGCTGAGAAGCGGTTTCACGCTGTCGGATTTGGAGTAAATCCCGTTCGCGTTCTAACGCTTGTTTGGCGTTATCGAGCTCGGACTTTAAGTCTTGAAGACGCTTCTTTTCAGTTTCGAGTTCGTGCGCCGCCGTTTTTTGCTCGTCACCCTTGACCTGAACTGCGACGTGTTTGGCGGTGATTTCCTGGGTACGCTGCTCCAGTTTCGCATTTTCAATGGTGAACGCCTCGCGGCGCTTAGCCAATTCTTCTTGGGCGAGAGCGATTTCACGACGGGCGAAATCGAGTTCGCTGCTTTTCTTGGTGAATTCTTCCATGAAGGCGCGCCGCTCATCCTCAAGCCGAGCTTGCGATTGCATCGCCAGCTCTTGCCGAGAGCGCGCCTGTTCAAGTACTTCGTTGAGTATCCGCGTTTCGTCATCGAGGCGCTTGCGGCTGTGGCCGAGCTCATCTTTAAGCGTTTCGCCGCGCGACTCTTCACGGGCAACCGTTTCGCGGAGTTCGACAATCTGACGCAGCAGAATGGCTTCTGCCGATTGCCACTTCGTACGCTGGTCCTTGAGCAATTCGTCCGCGCCGCGGCGCAGCTGCGCGAGGGAGCGCGAAAAATCGTCGCTCCATACCTCACGCGCTACATCCTCGCAGACGCGGTCTTCCATCGATTGCCTTTCCACGTTTTTCAGCGGCATTGAAGCGTCAAACCTTCGTTTGGGATTGGCGCGCGCAACACCGGGGCCTATCGGAGATATACGTCGAAAGGAGGCCTCGGTCAAAAACGAAGGGGTGTCGTGGAAATTTCGGCGCGGTTATGCCGGGCGTAATGCGAGTAACGAATGCACTAGCAATCCTGCCCCAGTTAAGAATGCTCCCGGGCCGGCGGAGCGACAGAGCCATTTGTCAGCAATTGATTCCGTTGACGATGTTTTCAGGCGTTTTGCCGTGGAGGCGATCGGCTACTTGTTGGGCTACACGTTGGCGGAGGCTGGCTAGAGATTCCTCGGAGACGAAGGCTGCGTGGGGTGTCACGATAACGCGTTCGTGGCGGTAAAGAGGCTTATTCAGTTCGGGTGGTTCGGGATCTTGAACGTCGAGGGCTGCGCCGGCGAGTTGGTTTTGTTCCAGTGCGGCGAGAAGGGCGTCGTCATCAATGAGCGCGCCGCGGGCGGTGTTGATGAGAAATGCGGATGGTTTCATCTTCGCGAATTGTGCCGGTCCGAACGATTTTTTGGTTTCCGCATTGGCGGGGATATGGAGCGAAACGTAGTCGCTATGGGCGAGCAATTCGTCTAGCGAGACGATCGGTATGCCTTCAACACGAGATTTGCCGGATCGCGAAGTCGCGATCACTTTGAGTCCAATGCCTTGGGCCTTTTTCGCAAGGCAGGCGCCGATATTGCCCATACCGACAATGCCCAGGGTTTGGCCTTCCATACGGCGAAGCGTCGTGCCGGCGCCGAGAACGTAGCGGCCTTGTTTCGTTTCGTGATGGTAGTAGGCGACTTTCCGCCCGAAGGCGAGGATCAGTGCGAGGGCGTGTTCGGCGACTTCGATGAGGCAATAATCGGGACAGTTCGTGACGGGGATTCCGTGCTCGGTGCAGTAAGCGACGTCGATATTATCGATTCCGATCCCGAGGCGGGAGACGATTTTGCAATTCTTGGCCGCACTGATGACTTCGGCGGGGGTTTTCGCCCAATTGGTCATGATCGCATCGCAGCCTACGGCGAGTTTAGCCAGGCTCGCGACATCTTTTTGGTCGGCGACGACGAGTTCGATATCGTTTGCGGAGAGGATTTCACGCTCGATATCAAGGTTGGGCCAAGCGTAGTCCGTGATCAGGGCGCGAAAACGGGGCATTGCGATCAAATCCCTCGCTTACGCGTTGGGTCATGAAAGGAGTTCTTAACGCGAGCGTTACTTAGGATCGACACGGAGTCGAACGTCATATTTGCCGGGAAAGTTGTAGCCTTCACCTGCAAATTGCGCTTGCATGGCAACCGCGAATTGCAAGACGCCCGCCTGCTTGGCCGTGAAGGAATAGCTTCGGCCGACTTTGAAGATCGTTCCCTTTTCGCCGATTTTTGCAACGAGGGCGCCGCCGGGAATTCCTGCTGCATATTGGCCCCAATTGGCGCCACCATCGGGCGTCGATTGCTGTTCACCTCCCCAGGGAGTCATGGTGACTTGTCCATCTGCCTTAATGGTGATGCGATCGCCAGCTTGAACGCGGACACCACTCGATTTGAATGAACGCTGAATGAGATTGGAGCCTTCGACGGCAATCGTCTTTCGGAGAGAACTCTTGGTTTCTTCCATGCGCTCAGCGCGAATCAGATCGGCGATCGCCACGTTGAGGCTTCCGAACTTGCTCGTTACGGTGAGTTGGCTTGGCGAAACTTTTCCTACGACTGTGAAATCATGGGTGACGACCGTGTCTTGCCGAATCCACGATTGGCCCTCTGGCGCATCCTCATCTTGTTCGGCTGTTTGTTCTTCGATTGCTTTGGCAATTTCGCCGACATGGCGTTTGCGTTCGGCGTTTTCGTCATTGGCAAATCGATCTAACTCGGCGCGAATGCCGGCGCCCATCTCAACCAATTCGCGGTGTGCTTCTTCGCGGACTTTGTAGTCGTCGGCCCCTAAATCGGCGATGAGCTTGGTAATTTTTTCCGCGGTCCCTGGTGTGCTATCGAGTCCCGGCGTGAGCATGCGGAGCTTATCGACGGGGATTTTTAGATTTCCAAATTCGGTTTGGACACTGAATGAATCGATCGTCAAGTCGCCGGCGATGATCGTGCCGTCGTTGAGAAAGAGCTTGATTTGACGCGGGCCCAAGGGCGCAGCGGGCTTACGGTTAGGCTCCTCCGCATCCGCAGGTTTTTCTTGTTTTTTGTCATCGGGTTTCGCGGCTTCCTGAGTGGTTCCAGCAACCGGCAACGTTGTCGGCGGGACCGAGCCCGGCTGCGCAGATACCCAACTGGCGAACCCAAGACTCAGAAAACTCAGCATGATGGCGTGTCGGCGATTCATGGGTCCGCAGTATCCCTTAATGGAGTGGCTTTCGCTTCATGGCGACAATGCGCCCGGCACAAGATTCAAGTCCCTTCAAGGTAAACGCCAGTGCAATTGGGAGCAAGATAACGGAATCGGCGTTACAAGGCCGTTGCGAGGTTAGTTCCCAGGCGCCGATTTGTCGGGATAGGGCTCCGCAAAGGCGGCAAATGCGCCTAGGCCGCCATCAACCTCCAGGTCGGTTGCGGTCACAAACGAGGCTGCGGGACTGGCCAACCAGAGAACTGCGTTGGCGATTTCTTCGGGGGTACCGAGTCGACCGAGGGGGTGGCGATTTGCTAAAGCGGATTCGCCTCCCTGCGCGGCGAGACTGGCTTTTAGCAATGGAGTTGCAATGGCGCCGGGCGAAATTGACGCAACACGAATGCCTTGGCGCGCAAATTCGACGCCCCACTGTTTGGCCTGCATCACGTTAGCGGCTTTGGATGCACCGTAAGCGGGGACTTCCCGGGCTGTTCGATGCGCTTGCGCGCTGGCGATATTGATGATGACGCCGCTTTGTTGTTGGAGCATGACTTGGAGCGCCGCTTGGGCCATTTGGGCGTAGCCAGCAACGTTTACATCCATCACTCGGCGCCAGAGCTGCATGTCGATCTCGGCCATTGTTTTGTAAGATTGGGGCGGCTGGATCGCCGCGTTGTTGACGAGGATATCGAGGCCGCCGAAAATTTTCACCGCGAGTTCAACGGCCCTCATACAGTCGGAGGCGCTGGTGACATCACCTTGATGCCAAACAAGGTTTGCGGGTAAGTCATTTTCTGGCGGTTGCGAGTCAATAATGACGACGCCGGCGCAGCCGCTGGCGATGAAAGCATCGACAACAGCACGGCCAATTCCATTGGCGCCGCCGGTGACCAGAGCTACGCGGCCTGTATTGTCAAAACGGACATTTCCGAGTGGCCTTACCATTGCTTGATCGCCAGATACTTGGAGTGATCATCGAACTTTTCCGCATGATCTGTCACTACGAACTTCGGTTCAAGCTACTTACAGCACCGGTCCGTGAGTAGGGTGTATTTGGGGCCGCGATCAAGTCTAATGGCAGTGGTTTCGATCTCCGCGATGCGAAGCAATCCTCTCTCTCCAGGAGCTTCCTCATGTTCGGTCAATTCAATCGTCGTCGACTTCTGGCTTCTTCCGCCGCGCTCGCTGCGAGCGGCATTTCGCTGCCCTTTCTCGCAAACTTGCCGAAGGCCACGGCCAGGCCGCTGGATGTCAAGCATGTTCAGTTCGCGCCAGATATCGCGCCGCTTGTGGCGCTGATTGAGGAGACGCCGCGAGAGGAACTACTTTCCCGAGTCGCCTCGGCGATTAAAAAGGGCGCCAGCTACAATGACGTTCTTAGCGCCCTTTTTCTTGCTGGCGTGAAGAACATTCGGCCGCGGCCGGTGGGTTTTAAGTTCCATGCGGTGTTAGTGGTGAATTCGGCTCATTTGGCGAGTCAGGCGGCGCCGGAGGATCAGCGGTGGCTGCCGATTTTTTGGGCGCTCGACAATTTCAAGTCGTCCCAGGCGGCGGATGTGCGGGAAGGTGATTGGACGATGCCTGCGCCGAGCGACAAGCTGCCGGCGGCGAGTGAATCGACGGCGGCTTTCACTCAGGCGATGGACAATTGGGATGGTGAGGCGGCGGATCGAGCGGTGATTTCGCTCGCACGCAATGAAGGACAGCACCGGATTTTTGAGCGGTTTTTCCGCTATGGGGCGAGGGATTTTCGCGACATTGGGCACAAGGCAATTTTTGTCGCTAACACCCATCGGGCGCTCGGCGTCATTGGCTGGCGGCATGCGGAGCCGATTTTACGATCGCTGACCGATGCGATTTTGGAGCATGAAGGGGAGAATCCGGCAAAGCGGGAAGCGGATGCGGATATGCACTGGCGGCGCAATGAACCGCTGGCGAAACGCATTCCGGCCAATTGGCTCGATGGGCGGGGTGATGAGGGGGCGACGCGAGAACTCGTGGCGATGTTTCGCGAAACCGCGCCGGCGGAGGCTTGTGTTGCAGTCGTCGCGGCGCTGGAAAAGGGTATTGGGCCGCAGTCGATTTGGGACGCGATTTATCTTGCTTCCGCGGAGTTGCTTGGCCAGCAGCCGGGGATCATTTCGCTGCACTCGCTGACCTCGGCGAATGCACTGCGATTTGCGTTTGACGCAACGGGCGATGACGATACTCGCAAGATGCTGCTCCTGCAAAACGCGGCGTTCTTACCGGCGTTTCGCGAGGCGGCGAAGCGGCGCGGCGCGATCGGTGATTTCCGTATTTTGGATTTGGCGCCGAGCACGCAGGCGGCTTCGAGCGAGCCGTTAGCTGATATCCTCGCGACGATTTCGAGTGATAAGAAGCAAGCGGCCGGCAAGATATTGGGTTATGCGGAGACCGAAGCTTCGGCGGAAACGTTCATGGATGCCGCGCGGGCGCTCATCTTCAGCAAGGGGAGCGATTCGCACGATTACAAATTCAGTTCGGCGGTGCTGGAGGACTATTATCGCGTTTCTCCGGCCTTTCGTAATCGATTTTTGGCGGCGACGGTCTTCCATATGAAGGGGAGCGGCGACAAAGATACGGGGCTTTTGCAGCGGACGAAGGCGGCGTTTGGGGCGTAGCTTCCTGTCCCGGCAAGTCCTCCGCTCGGGGTATGCGAAAAGGGCTTGTTTTTGCGAACTTGCCAAGATGCCAACTTGCGCGCTCACTAGGGAGACGCAAGTTCGGGTGCATCTTCGGCAAGTTGGGATTTGCAAAGCACTTAGGGCGAGTGACCTCTAAAAAGGGCTTGTTTTTGCAACATGCTCAAGATGTTCAAGATGATCACCACTTGGGTCAACATTGCAGTGAGATTTCATGCCCGTTTTTGAAATTGATGATTTACGCGATCCACGAGTCGATGTGTTTCGCGATTTGCCGACCGCCCATTTGACGCGCTACTCGGGGCTGTTCATTGCGGAAGGAGAGAAGCTCGTACGGCGGTTGGCGGAGAGTGATTATGTGACACGGGCGATTTTGGCGGAGCGGTCGTTTGTTGAATTGGCGCAATCGATCATTGGTGAACGCGCGCCGATTTATTCGCTCGCAAAAGATGCGCTTGTTGAGCTGGTGAGCTTTAAGTTCCACCGTGGGCTGCTTGCTTGTGGCGAGCGTAAGGCGCCGAGTAGCTCGGCGGCATGGATTCACGAACTGGGGCCCGCGTCGACTCTCGTGGCGTGTGACAAAGTTTGTGATCCCGAAAATCTCGGCGGGATTTTGCGGAATGCGGCGGCGTTTGGTGTGGATGGCGTTTTGATTGGGCGCGGCTCGGCCGATCCCTTTTCGCGGCGTGTGCTGCGAGTTTCGATGGGCACGGTATTTAAGCTGCGGCTTGCGCAGTGTGATGATCTGGCTGCGGAACTTGTTCAGCTGCGCTCGCAGGGCTTTGAAACGATCGGCGCGCTGCTGACGCCCGATTCCGAGTCGTTAGAAACCGCTCAATGCAGTTCGCGAAGAATCCTCGTGCTGGGCAACGAAGGTCATGGGCTGTCGACTGACGTTGCTGAGGCATGTTCGAAACAGGTCAAACTTGCGATGCAGAGCGGCGTTGATTCGCTGAATGTCGCTGTAGCGTCAGGCGTGTTTCTATATCACTTCATGCGGCTAGCGGCACGGTTGCCAAGTTAACCCTTGCGTGGCGGCGGCTTGAGATAGTCGGGAGTATTGTCTTCTACCTTCTTAGCTCGGCCGGTTAATTTGATCTTCAAGAAGAGGTCGCTGCCTGCGCCATCAAAATCGCGAAAACGAACCGTCTCGCCATCCTTGAGGTCGGTGTTGACGTTGAGCTTGACCGTCTTGCGGCCTTTGATCGTGTAATAGACGGGATCTTCGCGTTCTAGTTGCTCGTAGCCGACGGTGATTTCGCCGC
>JBKJSI010000745.1:0-8461 GCA_046595915.1 Pirellulaceae bacterium | reverse complement strand
GAAGCATTTGACGCGATACCGCGCCGCTGGCGGGATGTGATTGATGGATAGGCAAAATGCCATTGGATCACTCGATGGGACGATCTATTCTAAGCCGGTCGACGCGCGAGCCAATCGCCGTCGCCTGCAACTTAGCGTCGCGATTTTCCTTTTTCCAACGCTGATTTACCCCCTCGCCGGCGGCCTCATCGAAGGCCGGGCGACCACGGAGAAAATCGTCACGTCGTGGTTCATGCCGCTCGGCGTCGTGTGGCTAATGCTGCTGTTCCTCGTGCTGTTCCTATGGAATCAGCGGCTCGTGTGGGCGACTCGCTTCGCCGCGATTTGCTTTTTGGCGTTGACCATCTCAGCGAATGGCTTTGTATCGGGCTGGCTCATGTCGTCGCTCGAAGATGCACAAACTCCCTGGCGGCTCGATCGCGATGAGCCGCTCGATGCGGTCGTCGTCCTCGGCGGCGGAACGAAGGCAAGCCCCGCCTACGGGCGCGTCGAAGGCAACGACCGCGTCCTCTATGGCGCGGAGATTTATCAGCAAAAGAAGACACGTCTCTTAATCACGACGGGAAAGTCCTCAATCCCGGGCAAGGCAGATCCCTCAACCGACACCAGAGCACTCTGGATGCGGCTCGGCATTCCAGAAACCGCCATTCAAACCATCGGCGGCCCCAATACCGCCGCCGAAATGCAAGAACTCAAGCAACTACTAGGCGACAAAACTACTGGCCGCATCGGCATTCTCACGAGTGCATTTCACTTGCCTCGCGCCATGCGACTCTCTAAAGCCGCAGGATTCAATTTGATCCCGATCGCCGCAGATCACCGTTACGATCCCGATTCGCCGATTCGGTTCGAGAGCTTTTCGCCCAACGCAAATGCTCTCTGCGACACGCATATCGCCTTGAAAGAATACCTGGCCGCTTGGGTTGCCAGATAGGTTCAGGTGATCCAAGTCAACGGATCGCGCTCACTCCGGCTGGCCCAGATCGTAGCCTCGGGAAATTGCTGCTGGAGTGACTTTGCCAACTCCTCAACGCCAAATCGCTCGCTTGCATAGTGCCCCGTCAGGATCATCGAGATTCCTAGCGCCTCGGCTTCGAGGCAGGAATGAAAGCTCGCCTCGCCGGTGACAAACAGATCGCAGCCTTGCCGTGCTGCAAGTGACAATATCGAAGCGCCGCTACCGCAGGCGATTGCTACGCGGTTCACTATTCGATCGGGCTCTCCAACGACCTGAACGCCGGGAAGTTCAAACATGTTCGCAACTTGCTTGGCCAGTTCCTGAAGTGAAGGCGGCTTAGGCAGCTGGCCAAAACGCCCAATGCCAGTCCCTTCTGGCGCACCCAACGGCGCTTCGAGTGGTTTGACTGACTGGAGATTCAATTCCTCGGCCCAGAGCTGATTAATCCCGCGAAGTGCAGAGTCAAACGCTGTATGCGGACTGTGAATTGCTACGCCTTCAGCGATCAGGTTCCAAAGTAGCTTTCCGGTCGTACTCAGCGTCGTGATTTGCTTCAGCGGCCGAAAGGGCAACGGGTGGTGCGTGATAATCAGCGACGCCTGCTCGTCGATTGCCTCTTCCATCGTCGTGGGGGTAATCGTGAGGCAGGTCATAATTCTTGCAGCAGCCAATTTCGAATCACCCACAAGCAATCCCACATTGTCCCAATCGGCGGCAAGCGAGAGCGGGGCAAATTCATTGAGATAGTCAACAACATCTTGGATGAGCAGCATCGAAACCTTCTCGAGCAATGGGAGGAGGGGGTTGCTTAAGGGACCGTAATAATAGACTATTCGATGGGAGTTCCTCGATCGATGGTGATGCTCAATGGCCGATGGTTCTGGATTTCTAACCTACATCCGCAGTCGAACGCTCGTTCAAGTCTCGTTGCTGGCTGCGGGGGTCGGCCTGTACTCCGCACTACCGGTCTGCAAAGAGTATTCTTCTTGGGCTAATCTTTGGGACATTCCGTCCAGTTTTCACGCCAATCTCACGCTAGTTTTAGGCTGCTTACTAGTATTTCGGACTAACACGGCGTACGCCCGCTGGTGGGAGGCGCGAACGCTCTGGGGCGGGCTTGTTAATGCATCTCGCAATCTCGCGGCAAAGATTGGCCAACTGGTGAATTTACCCAGGGCGGAAGTCGAAGCTGCCGAACGGGACATCGTCGCATTCAGTCATGCCCTCAAGGATCACCTTCGCGACGGCGCCTCGAGTGACCGCTTGCCGGGTTTTCAAGGCGAAATTGTTAGAGCTAACCATCTTCCTGCTCACCTGATCAGCCGGCGCTACGCGGCGTTGCGGCAATGGAAAAAGGAAGGCTACATCGATGGCGACGAGCTCCGCGTGATCGATTCCGACCTAGTTCGCTTTCTGGATATTTGCGGCGGTTGCGAACGGATTCGCAACACGAGGGTGGTTCGCTCGTATCGTCATTTCGGCAGGCAATCGGTCTTGATTTACCTGCTCACTTTTCCTTGGGCGCTCGTTCAAGATTTTGGTTGGTGGACGATCCCGATCTCCACCATCATGGCCTATTTCATGATCGGCCTAGAAGTCGTGGCCGAACATGTCGAACAGCCCTTTGGCTATGACGAAGATGACCTCGATCTCGACCGGATTTGCATTTCGATCGAGCGGAGCGTGAAAGAGATTATTGCTCCCAACGAGGGTTTGGAAGACAAGACGGACAACGAAGCCTCCCTATTGTAGAAGTCCTCAACCTCCACGTTGGCACAAGGGTAATTTGGCAAATGGACATAGTTTATCGCTACGACCCTAATCTGCCTTTGCGCGATCAGTCGCCGAAAAACTCGGAGGAAGCGCTCGAGAAACTTGCCAGAGGCAATCGACATTTCGCTGACATTGTCGCCAAGTTGCAAATGGCGACCGCAGAATCAATCCCCGGCGAGCAGATCATCATTCCTGTCGACTTAGTTTCGCTGGGGGTGCCGTTCATCGCCGGACACATGCCAGAACAAAGTCCTTTTGCAATCGTATTGAGTTGCTCTGACGCACGAGCGCCGGTGGAACAAGTTCTCAATTGCGCCTCCAACGATCTTTTCTCGGTTCGGGTGGCGGGAAATGTGCTCGGACTAGAGTGCTTAGGAAGCATTGACTATGCCATCGCCAAGCTAAGTGATAGTTTGCGAACTGCCATCGTGCTGGGTCACACGGGCTGCGGAGCGGTGACGGCGGCGGTCGATATGTATCTCTCGCCAAACGATTTCATGAATGTCGCGTTCAGCCATGCCGTGCGATCCCTGGTCGATCGGATCATGCTTGCGGTTCGCGCGGCTTCCAGGGCGCTCGACGAAGTTCGAGGCTCGAGCGATCATCACGATTCGCCAGAATACCGAGATCAGCTCCTTGGCGCATCGGTGTTTGTGAATGCCGCGGTGACCGCATTTGATTTGAATCGCGAAATTCGCTCTCTAGGCAGTGAGCAGATCGCAGTGGCTTACTCGGTTTACGACGTGGCGATGTGCCGAGCCTCCGCGAATCCTTACGATGCATCGGATGTGCCGGGCGCGGTTTTCATGCCGGCGCCGATCGATTCCGACGCGCTCTACGAGCTTTCCCGAGACGTCGCTCGGCGAATTGTCGAGGGAACGGCAAAAAAGGGGCGGGGGCTGAATTGAGTATTTGCCGGTAGCGATTTCACGGCAACGTTTTCCAGCCGTTTCGCGGTTCAGGGCGAGTGATTAACATTGGACCATCTCATTCTCGGAGAGTCCAAGTGAATCACGATATCGCACGTCGCCAAGTGTTGCTAACATCGTTACTCGCTCTGTCTTGCGCGTGTCTATCGCCAAGTGTTCAGGGGCAAGCCGTCGAGGTGAAGGCCGCTAACGCCGCGAGCGAAATGCAGATCGAAATTGATGCGACCGATCTAACGCGTCGACTCATTTCCGCCGAGATGGTAATTCCCGTCGGCGAGAGCCAAGTGGATCGCAAAATCGCACTTTGGTATCCGAAATGGGTGCCAGGCTCTCACGGACCAGGCGGACCGATTGAAAACATTGCTGGGCTTAAGATCACCGATCAATCTTCCAAGCCACTGGAATGGGAGCGGAGTGGCGGTGAAGTCTTTCGGTTCGAAGTGATCGCGCCTGCGGGGGTAAATGCGCTCAAGGTCTGGATCCGTTACATCACGAATCAGCCGTCGACCGATTCCTTTGGCCACGATAGCTATGGAAGCAAGACGATCGGTGTCATTAGTCCCAATACGGTTTTGCTTTGCCTCGAAAGTGCAAAAATCGACGTCGCCAAAATCAGTGCTAAGCTAACGCTACCTGCCAATTGGAAAGCAAGCTCTGCGCTGCCCGTGCTGCCTAGCGATAAGCCAGAAGTCGTGAACTTTGGTTCCGTGTCGCTGCGGCAATTTGTTGATAGCCCCATCATGTGTGGGCTATTCCACAAGACTTACGATCTTATCGAACCTTCGGAAGTTGGAAAAATTCCGCCACATCGCTTGCAGGTGTTTGGCGAAACCGAAAAGGCTCTCGAAATTCATCCTGAGATTATCACGCGTTACGCCGCGATGGTGACTCAGGCGGCCAGGGTGACGGGGTCGCATCCTTTTGATCAGTTTGACATTTTGCTGGGAGTTACTGGTGCGCTCGCGCCCAATGGACTGGAACATGCTCGATCGACGTTCAATATTTTGCCCCCTTCGGCAATGTCTAATCCGCGCAGTTTGCGCGGTTGGAATCGTCTTTTGGTTCCCCATGAGTATCTACACGCATGGTGTGGAAAATATCGTTGCCCCGCTGGAATGACGACTCCCGATTTTCATTCGCCGATGGATACGGATTTGCTATGGGTTTACGAGGGCCTCACTCAATACCTAGGCGAACTGGTCGAGGTCCGAAGCGGCCTCATGACGAAGGAGGAATTCCTTCAAAGGTTGCAGGTCGAACTTCGCAGCGCCATGCACCAACAAGGGAGGCAGTGGCGAAGCTTGGCCGATACCGGCGCAGCATCCCATCTTCTCCGCGACGGCAGCAAGAACTGGCCCAACCTACGCCGCAGCCAAGACTATTACATGGAAGGGATGCTCTTTTGGCTCGAAGTCGACGGCATTTTGCGCGAAGAAACGAAAGGCGCCAAATCGATCGATGATTTCTGTCACGCATTCTTTCAGTATGACCCCGCTGGACCAAACCCTCGGGGATACACCCGCGACGAACTCTTAATGATCCTCAGTTCCCTCGCGCCGTATGATTGGGACGGCTTGATCCATCGACGCATTGAAATCACCCAACCGAGCTTTGAACCCGCCGTGGCTAGTCGCTTGGGCTACAAGTTCGCGTTAGTAAAAAATCCGCCCGACATCATGGGTGACTTATTTCGCGGTTCGCGCGGTACCGATGCCCTCGACTCCTTGGGAATCTCTTTCGGCGAGGATGGAACGATCCGCAATATGCTGCTCGATAGCCCTGCCGATGTCGCTCACCTTGGGCCGGGAATGAAGGTGAAATCGATCGGCGAGAAGCCCTTCAATCGCGCTAGTCTCGATGAGGCCCTCACGAAGGCACAAGAGAGCGGCGAAATCGAATTCCAGATCGCTGAAGGTGACGCAGTGCGATCGGTCAAGATTCCTTACCGGGAGGGGCCTCGCTATTGGGCGCTGACGCGCGACGAAAGCAAGCCCGATTTGTTGCAGGAAATCCTCCGAGCACGATAGACGCTCAAGATAATCTCGGGCCAACTATGGAAAATCGCCGTTGATCAGAAGTCGCCTTCTCGTTAAGGCATGGGAAGGTCGTTGTTGCCAATAATTTGACCCACCAAATTGGCAAGCTCGGGTACCGACTCCACGCCCATCTTCTCCAGGATTTGACTGCGCCGCCGATCTAGTGTTCGCGAGCTCAATGAAAGTTTGGCCACGATTGCCTTGTTCGACGCGCCGATCACCAATAAATTCAAAATCTCTCGTTCTTCGGGCGACAATTGCTCCATCGCTTGGGCTGCGCGGCGCGTCAATTCATTTTGGGGATATCTGAACCGACTTTTGGCGACGGCTGCTCGTACCTTCTCGATAAGATCATCCGGTTCATACGGTTTCTCAATGAGAGTTTCCGCGCCCTGTTTCATCAGCACGACCGTGGTGGGGACGTCTGCGTAACCAGTGACTACCACAATCGGAATTCGCAATCTGCTTGCGTGCATCCGCTGTTGCAATTGAACACCATCGATTCGTGGCATTCGCACGTCCATGACCACACAAGAGGGGTTAACGGACTCCACCTCTTGGAGAAAACGCTCTGGCGACGTGTAACCGCGGCAAACAAAATCGCCAGCGGCTTCTAGTAGGTTACAGGTTGTGAGGCAGGCTGTTTCGTCATCATCGACGACACAGATCTTCACTTTGGTATGCACGGTTGCGCCTTCAAGTGCGCGGAACAATCCTACGGGATAAAACCTCAGTAGGATCATGCTGCATATGATGATGGCGCAACTGAACTGTCGTCAAGCGAAAAATAAGAACATCGGAAAGAAAACCAAGAATTCCGTGATAGCGAACTTGAGCAGTTCTGCCCCACTCTGCACCGTAACGCTTAAAAACCCTATCGCTAAAAGGCAATTCAGATCACTTGCGCCTAGACTGTAAAACGAGCGTTTTCACATCGACTTTTTAAAAGAACGGCGCTTTGGCGTCTTCTCTTGAGAGCTAATTATGCAGCGGAAACTACTCCCTAGAGGAAGCGAACAAACCCAATATAACGCGAGAGATTCGACGCAATCAACGTCCGGTTGTTCTGCCGGTTGTTCTATCGCTCGAACTTTCCGCCGATGGTGAGTTGCGCGAGCTGATTGAGGCATGGCCGACTCTCAGTGCCGACCGTCGAAAGGCAGTGCTGGCGATTCTTGCCGCGACTTCTGATGCGCGATGATTCAAAGTGAAGCGGTGAATCAAAATCAGTAATCAATGCGAATGGATGGCGCCGCACATAGCGCGGCGTAGCGCTCGTTGACCTTCTCGCTCGCGCACTCGGACGATGGCGCGAGGATCTGCATGAAACCCATCAATGGTTGGCGAGCCCCCAATGAGCATAAGCACCACGCGACAAAGAATCGCAAGTGCTTATCACGCCATCATTTAGAGGGGGCATGATCACCCCCTAACCAGGGTACTACCCCCCCCGTCAGGGGTCCTCCTCGACCCCCCCGGTTGGGGGTCGCGGGGCTTCAGCACTGCGCTGGAATTAGCAGTTTGTGCGCTGCAACACCACCATCATCAAGGTCTTCGCTGGCGCGGCACTACTGTGGTTTTTTGGGATTTTCTACTGGTTCATGCCATCATCATCAGGTGCAAGAAAAGCCTTGAAAACAAGCCTGGATCGCTCGGATTAACCATGGTTACCGCGCCGGCTACAGCCAAGACACCGCTCTTTTTTCGTGTCAAAAGGCATCGAAAAGCGTTCATTTCGGCGCGTTTTTGAACGAAAACGTTTCGCAGAGCGCGCAGTTGCACACGGAAACTCCAATTGGATGGCGCTCTAAGCCTGCATTAGGGGTTGGCGGCGGGTTTCGGAGGCTGCCCAGACTGCGCGGATTTGCGCTGTTGCTAGTTCCATGGTGACCGGGCTCACCGTCGACGGTCACAAGCAGGCCAGTGAGAACGCTGCCTCGCTTTAAGAGCGAGCTACGCGTCTCTCGGTGCGCTTCGTCGTCGCAAGCTGGGGTTTTGTTGCGACCCCTGAAAGCTCGACGTCGAGAGCGGCAAGGGCGTCAATCTCCGGCAGAACCACCGATTCTAGTACGTCCGCTGCGACGCCTTGGCGGCGAATGGTCGAGGTATCCCAGACCGCTCGAATCTGGCGGGTGCAAAGCTCGACATCGACTTGGACGGGAGCTTCATGCTCGGGGATCGTCACAAGCAGGCCGGTGGCGAGCAAATCGACCCACCGCAGGACTTCCGACCGCTCGGATTCGTTCAGCAGCAAGTAGCGACTTCGCGACTCGACATCGGACACGTCACAGAAGCGGCAAAGGGCGTTTTGGCACTTGATTACGAGATCCATGTTTCGATTCCTTGGAATTGCAGGGTTAAGGGGCGATGTTGTTAGATAGTGATTACAACTTGATAAATTATTACTGATTTATATAGCGATCGCGTAATGTCTTGTGATGAAATCCTACCTTGCATCCCCTCGCGGGGCAACGCATAATGCATGCAGGGGGGTATGCATCGAGCGCCAACAGCTCGAAAACCAAGGAGACGGTCGACGCGAAGATGCGCCGATCGAGGAGTAGTAACGTGCCTAAATCGAAGGAAGTCGCCCCCGTGGCGAGCGAGGCAAAGGAGAGTGGGCCAAAGTGCCCGGTTTGTTCGGCTAAGAAAAACAAGCCGATCTATCTAAAGAGAGTGCTCTTTCGCGAGGCGGAAGACGTTTACGCATGCCAAGAAGCGAATTGCCGATTCGTGCAATGCGTACCAGTGGCGTTCAATCCTCC
>JBKJSI010000525.1:0-4440 GCA_046595915.1 Pirellulaceae bacterium | reverse complement strand
TGCCCTGCTCGCTGAGGCAAACTCCCCGGTGCCGCGAAAGCCGCCAATAATTCATTGTGACGATTGCCAGAGCTCCATGCGTGAGCAGCGCAACGCCCACGACAATTGGCCCCATCGCCTGAAAATTCGCCGCAAACGCCAAGAGCATCGATTGATAAGGAAACGATGCGGCGAGCGTCATGTAATACGCCGTGTTCCGCATCCTGAGGTATGCAGGCGTGTAAGCAAGCGAAGCGATGCACGGGCCCGCCCGCCGCTGAGCCGCCTTAGCCAGGAGTCCAACCCACACAAAGAGCGCCGCAAACACGAACAAATCTGCGAGCACGATCAGCGAAAACGTCAGCACCGCGCCATTGTGCTGATTGATCAATCCGCGAATCACGGCGGAGAAGAGCGCGACAATCAGCGTAAGCTGGAGCAGATCCCAAATCGTGATCGGCGGCGGGCGCGAATAAGGAGACTCAGGTAAAGCCATCGTAATCGGCGACCCGCAGTGGAGAATCTGATTCGCAGTTCCAAAAATCGCGAGCGACATTCCATCGGCGTGGAACCAATTCAACAACGCCGTCAGCCCGAACTGCGGGACACACCGCGCTAGGTATCCGTCTCACACAAAAATTCCAACGTCTCTGTAAACAGCTCAAACAATTGCTTGAGCCGGTAGATGTCTTTGATGATCACCGGCACCGCAAAGAGTAACTCATTCTCCGGCGTCAACGCAAAGTGGACTTCCGGTTGCCCAAGCAAAAGTTGGCGAATCCTGTCATTCTGCAGCATCGCCCTGATCAGCTGCTCATTGTTTCCCTTGATCATAAATAGCTTGTCGAATTCCTCGTCGCCAATCTGAATGTCCTGAGCTCCGAACAGTTTGGCAATCTCGCTCAGCAATCCTTCCCGAGTGATTAGAAATCGAAAATCCGCCTGCATCGGCAACTTCGCCCGCATCCGCGTATACTCGACTTTGGAGGCGGCGGAGAAAAACGTATCGAGCGTAATCTTCCACTCGCCCTCGGTGACTTCAACCTTGTCTCGATGCCAAAAATCACCCTTCTCAAACCGCGCGTTCGCCTCCGATTCCAACTTCCGCCAAATCTCAACATCACTAGGACGAAACATTCGCTTGAGCATGTTCATGAAAAATCCTCTCGAACCAAACGGGGCAATCTAATTCCGCGAGTGCTGACTCGGCGAAGAATATACAATATTGCCCATCCAAATTCACGCGGTCATAAATCGTGCATGGCGCTGTTTGACCTACCGCCCCGCCTTGCACGCCAAAACAATTAGTGGCAACCTGACTTCAGCCACAGTTTCGCATTTCCTTCGTGCCTTTGTGGTGAAAAACTCCTCCGTCTTTTCGGTGAAAACAAATGCAATCCCGCCAACTAGGCCGCTCCGGTTTCATGGTCCCCGAACTCACTCTCGGCACCGGCACCTTCGGCGGCGGCAACGAGTTCTTCAAAGCCTGGGGCGACACCGACGCCAAAGGCGCCGCCAAACTCATCGACCTCTGCCTCGAAGCCGGCCTCACGATGTTCGATTCCGCCGACGTCTATTCCAGCGGCCTCGCCGAAGAAGTCCTCGGCGCCGCCATCAAAGGCCGCCGCGACAAAGTCCTCATCTCCACCAAAGCCACTTTCCGCTTCGGCGAAGGCGCCAACAACGTCGGCAGCAGCCGCTTCCATCTCATCAAAACCGTCGAAGCCCAACTCAATCGCTTGCAAACTGATTACATCGACCTCTATCAACTCCACGGCTACGACGCCAAAACGCCCGTCGAAGAAACGGTGAACACGCTCGACGACCTCGTCCGCGCCGGCAAGATTCGCTACATCGGGTGCTCCAACTACTCCGGTTGGCACCTCATGAAAGCCCTCGCCTACGCAGATCAACACGGCCTCACCCGCCACGTCGCCCACCAAGCCTATTACTCCCTCCTGGGGCGCGACTACGAATCGGAACTCATGCCCCTCGGCTTAGACCAAGGCGTCGGCGCCGTCGTCTGGAGCCCTCTCGGCTGGGGCCGCCTCACCGGCAAAATCCGCCGCGGCCAACCGCTCCCCAAAACCAGCCGCCTCCACGGAGAAAAAAGCAACGCCGCCTCGCCGCCCTATTCCGAAGAACTCCTTTTCAAAATCGTCGACGCCCTCGACATCGTCGCCAAAGAGACGAGCAAAACGATCCCGCAAATCGCCATCAACTGGCTACTCCAACGCCCCACAGTCGCCACGGTAATCATCGGCGCCCGCAACGAGGAGCAACTCAAAGAAAACCTCGGCGCCGTCGGCTGGAAGCTTTCCGATGTTCAGATGAAGCGCTTAGACGACGCCAGTAAAGTGACGCCAGCTTATCCGTACTGGCATCAAAGCGGATTCGGGGAGCGAAATCCAAGTCCGGTCTAGGAAAGCAATCGTCAAACGAAGGATACGTTCCCATCACGGCCAAATTGCTAGAATCACTGTCAGTCCCCAACCACCGTCACCGAATGCCCGGAAGTAAAAATCAAGGCCCACTCGCACCCCAAACCAGTTCCCACTGGCAAGCCGACGCCTGCCTCCTCACCACCGCCCTCATCTGGGGCGTCAACATCCCCGTCGTCAAGTTCGCGACGCAAAACGTCGACGCCCTCGTCTTCAACGCCGTGCGAATGGTGGCGTCGGTCGCGACTTTGGCCCTGCTTGCCTGGTTCGAAACTCGGCGTCGGCCGCTCGACTGGAAAAACATTCCCTGGTTGAGAATCGTCTTCCTGACGCTCGTCAGCGGCGTGAGCTACCCGCTTCTATTCATGCTCGGCATCAAGCAAACGACCGCCGCGAACACCGCGCTCCTCATGGCGTCGATGCCTATGTGGACCGCCATCATTTCACTGCTCTTCATCCGAGAAAAACTCCCCGCCATCACCTGGATCGGACTCTTGGTGACCTTCATCGGCACGATGATCGTCGTCGGCGCCAAAGACGACCTTGACCTCACCGATCAAAAATACTTGATCGGAAACCTGCTCGTGCTTGGGGCGGCAATGACCTGGGCAGCCGGCACCGTCATCAGTCGACCTCTGATGAGCTCGGTTGGCCCGCTCCAACTCGCATTCTTCACCGCCGCGCTCTCGACGCCCATTCAGCTTCTGATCGCCAGCCCCAAGATCGCTGAAAACGCTAGCGACCTGATGCTTCCACTCGTCATCGGCTCTCTCCTCTTCTCCGGCGTCCTCTCCACCGGCCTCGCTCCCGCCACCTGGAACTATGGAGTGAAGCGGCTAGGCGGATCGCATGCCGCGGTCTATCAGAACATCGTTACTTTAGTAGCGGTGTTAGGCGGGTGGTGGGTGCTCGATGAACCCCGGCTTACGTCGCAGTGGATCGGTGGTGGCCTTACGATCGCCGGCCTGATCATCATGAGGCAAGGTCGCTAAACGGCGCCAACACCATCTGAATTGCGTTCACCGGAATAGGTAGGTCGGCCCCCCTGCCGGAGCGGGCGAAGGAGACAGGGCCTCGTTTTGTGGGGTCGAAATGGGGAAAGGGGAACGCAAACGCATGGAGTCGCCGCTGGCGCCAGCACCGCATCTTCCCACAAAGTTTTCTCTTTTCCTCAGTTCCATCAAAGTCCCCGCCCTCAGGTTCCGATATTCGCCGTGCCAATCTTATCTGCGCGCTGAGTCAATTCACGCGCGGCCCTTGGATTGGTGGCCTTAGGGGGGCCACAACTCGATGTCACTGGCTCCGGTTCGCCGGAGTGCTAGCGCTGGCTGCGTATGTCGCAGGGGCGTGGGCGTTGAGGGAGAACCTCCTTAGGGATCGCCGTCCATGAGAAAGACATTCATCTCATACACCGCGCTATTGCTTGCGGTGCTAACGCTTCACACCGGTTGCACGCCGACGCAGCCCTTCTATTTCCGTGAAGATGGCGATCTGAGCTTCTATCTCGACAAGGCCACGGCGCTCGAAACGCCCGACACCCAGTCGACGCGGCTCAATGAAGTCACCAATGCGATGGCGCCGCTGACGATCACCAACCCTGATTTTGATCAGTGGTGGGATCTGACCGTCGAGGAGTGCATCGACCTCGCGCTGCAAAACAGCAAGGTCTTCCGCAACCTCGGCCAGGTGAGCCGCGTTTCGGACAACCAAACGCTCGTCCCCGACGCCGTTCTTCGCAACGCCGACGCATTGCAAACGATCTACAATCCCGCGATCTTGGAATCAGATCCTCAATTGGGCGTTGAAGCCGCTTTGGCCGAATTCGATGCACAGTTCACGACTCGATTCTTTTGGCAAAATACCGATCGGCCACAGAACATCAACCTCGCCAATAGTGGTTTCTTCAATGCTCGGGTGCGTCGGCAAGACTTGGCCCAGTTGGATGTAAACATTGTAAAGAAGACGAGGACTGGCGCCCAGTTTCGCTTCGGAAACCAAACCATCAACGACTGGAACAATA
>JBKJSI010000489.1:0-2713 GCA_046595915.1 Pirellulaceae bacterium | reverse complement strand
ATTTTGGCAGAGCTTGCTTATCGTCTCATGGGGCTGGGCTTTTGCCACGATAGGCTACATTTATACGGATAGCGCCGCCAGTTATTGGTGCTTCTTCGTTTCGTTTTATGCTGTGTTTGTACTCACCTACGCTTGTATGGTAAGCGATCCACAGCCAGTTGAATGGCATCGCAAAGAAGTTGACAATGGCTGAGACTTTATGAGTTGCAGCTTTGGCTCGCGGTCAGCACTTTACTTTTCGACGACTTTTACCCTCGCAACGCCTTTGCGCCCGTCAACCGCCTGCAACTCCTGCCGTTGTCCCCAGATATAGAAAATAAAGCCCGCAACCGCGCCCACAACCGTCGCCGAAAGCACTGCCGCGGCGCTCGAGGTAAACTTTGAATTCTCCGTAGCCGCCTGCGTGGTCAGAACCAATCCAATCAAGCTCACGACTAGCCCAAGCCCATCGGACAGGATTTCCGCCGGGCTAAAACCGCTCTTGGCAAGTACCATCAATTTGCCAACCGTGAGCTGTAAGGCAAAACTCACCACGCCCGCGACCATGATGCTGAACGCGATCCAATGAAACGTGGGGAAAGAGAACTTTTCCGCCAACTGATAGATCGGCTTCAAAATCCCGGCTGCAACTTCCTTCGCCCTGTCACTCTCATTTAATTTCTTGGCGACTTCATCTGCGTGTTCTTGGGCGCTCTCAATCGTTTCGTTTGCCTTCTCTTTTGCGCTTTCGACCGTTTCTTTCGCTTTCTCTTTAAAATCCCCCTCACCCTCCTGAGCGTGTACTCCGGCAACTAGCGTAAAGATCAAAGCGATGGCCAAGCTCAACCGAATTAGATTTGTCATATGCCAATCCTTCTTGCAATGCAACGACGCAACATTCGCACGCCGAATCGTATCGTACCACGATACGAAGACCGCCGCATTCCGAGGTTTGCCTGTTCTATGCTATTCGTTAGGCGGTGACCGATCTTCACCTGTTCGTCAAGCAAATCAAGAAATCCACCTTTGAGATTTCGAAGCACGCATAGCCAAATAAAGCTGAAATACAAATGCCTGTGACTCTGTCCGGCCTAACTTCGCGACATTTTGCCATGCAGCTCGACGCCGTCACGATAAGGAACATTCTGAATTCTTCGAATCGTAGAACCCCCTGACGGGCACGTCATTTCAGCAGGGGCGCAAGAAAAATGAACATTCGCCCCATCGCCACTTGCAAAAAGCATTGGCAGAAATCTCGGCAGGCATACTGCAGTCAAGATCATTCCAAGTTAGCCTGCATAGATCTTTAGATCTGGCTTGAAGGTCACCTTTTTTGCCTTCGCAGTTTTGATCACATGGAATTGCGACTTTTCCTTCGTATCTAAATGATCTGAGTGAATGCGATTGTGTTCCACGGTGATTTCACCTTCTTTCGAAGTCACCTTCTGAATGCCCCATTCGTTCTCATAGTATTCTGAGCCAAGTATGCACATGGTCCGCTCTGCAATGACGACTACCGTCTCCTTCGAAAAGTCGATCTTGGTCGCCAGCAACTTCTTTTTGATTTCTTCCGACTGGCAGGTCGCGACAAAATCGCCCCATTCCTTTTCCGTTTGAATGACATGATCACCCGCCTTCGCCGGCCCACCATCCAGTGCTTTCACAATCGTGGTGAAGTTCGGCGTTCGTTCTTGACCGATCGAGTTTTGCATGGTCACTCCCACTACGGCGCAAAGCAGCCCAATCCAGTACATCGTGGCAAACGTGGCGATTCTCTCCTCGCATCAGCTAGATAAGTAGAAACTTGCTTCCGCCTACTCACCTGACGCACGAGACCCCGAGTTCATTACCGACCTGTTGAACGCCCTACCCCATTCATCGCCGACACTGATCACCCAGGTAATCCGTTTTCCGCTAAAATAAGTCGATTAACTGGACAAACCTCGGAGCCATCAAATGGGCGCCCTATCTTGGATCATCTTCGGACTGTTGGCTGGAATGGTTGCCAAATGGCTCACCTCGGGTAGCGATCCCAAGGGATGCCTTTTAACGATCGTCATCGGCATCGTCGGCGCGGCAATCGGAGGCTGGATTGGCGCCCAACTCGGCCTAGGAACCGTCTCCGGGTTTGATCTCCGAAGCTTCGCACTGGCCGTCATTGGCTCGATCGTTTTGCTGCTAATCTTGCAAGCGGTCAGCGGGCGCGGAAAGCCCAACACACCGTAATCTGGTCGAAGGGTTTCTCATGGGAGCAATTCACTAACTTTTAAGATGGCCTCCGGCGCTCCAAGCGGAGAAATCGATGCACCACGTTTGACGATGAATTTGTTGGCGTATTGTCCTTCGGCACTTGGCTCGCGAAATACTTCGATTTGATTGTCGATCAGGTTTACAATCCAATATTCGGGGATCTGAGCCAAGGCATAGATTCTTGATTTGGAGTTGCGATCAAAGGCTAAGCTCGTTTCAGAAATCTCGACAACCAGTTCCGCGACTAGGGGATGATTGTCCAAGTAATCTTCGGCCAAGCCGCGAACTACAGCGATGTCCGGTTCGGGCAATGAGTGCTCGCCAACCACGAAGGGTTGCTGACCTCGCAAATGAAAGTGGGTAGTCCCCAGGGCCAGCGCGCACTTTAGGTAGTCCTGGCAAGGTAGGAGGCTAGCGCGAGTGTCTTTCGATGGTTAGCTTATTCCTTGGTGTTTCGATCCACACGCACGGAACTATCTGATGG
>JBKJSI010000368.1:0-9380 GCA_046595915.1 Pirellulaceae bacterium | reverse complement strand
GCGGCGGGCGTTGAGGTTTCGTTGAATTCCGCGAGGCCGCGAATTGCTTCGCTGCGGAGGTCTTTGTCTTGGAGGAGCGCCTGTACGATTTCTAGGGCGCCTTGGGGTTTTGATTTGACGACGAAGGCGAGGGCTTCGCGGCGTTGAGGAAGTAGTTCGCCCTTTCGCATGATGATTTCGCGAAGCGGGGTGACGGCTTCGGGCATTCCGAATGTGAGTGCGAGGCCGTTGGCGAGGAGGCGAATGCGGCCGTTGCCCGATGACTTGAGTGCGGCATAAGCGTCGGCCCATTCTTTGGGGGCTTCGAGTTTGCGTTTGCCCTTCATGGCGGCGCCGAGGCCGGTGAGGAAGGTTAGGCGAACGCGATCGTCGGATGCTTTGGCCAATCCTTGTACGAGTAATTGCAGCGACTTGTCACCTTCGCCGCCCAGTTTGCGGACCATGAATTCGCCAATCATTGGAAACGCTTCGCTGGCCGAGAAGGCGAGGGCGAGGGCGCGCTGGGGATCGGTGTCGCTCATCGGTTCGAGGCCATACCAATACATCAGTGGCAAGTTGTGGTCACTCGCGTCTTCGGCATGGGTTAGCAGGCCTTCGAGGATGGCCCAGCGGTCGGCGACGGCGAGGTTCGAGACTTCGGCGGCCAGATAGAGCCGCACGACGGGCGAGGCATCTTGCTTGGCCATCTCGGCGAGTTTTGCTTTGATGGCGGCCATGTCGCTGCGATTGGTTTGTTCCAAGAGCAACTGCACCGTCCAGCCGCGAATGTATTCACTCTTGTCGGCGAGGAGTTTGGCTGCGGTCGTTGGATCAACGCCGCCGGTGACGTGGGCGGCCCAGAGGTAGCGGAGGCGCTGGCCTTCGTCTGTCACGGAAAAGATTTTGTCGAGGACGATTTTGCGAACCTTGGGATCGAGCTTGCCTTTGGCGGCGCGTTCTTGGAGCAAGCGACGGGCGTGGCGGACGTACCACTCGTTTGGATCTTCGAGTTGCGTGACGAGGCCGATGTCTTCGAGTTTTGCGAGGTCGACTTTTACCGGTTTGGTGTTGTTGTAAGCGACGCGGTAGATGCGACCGTTGGTGCGGTCGTGGGCGTCGGCTTTGGGAACGTGGCATTGCTCGGCGTCGTACCAATCGATCATCCAGACTTGGCCATCGGGGCCATAAATCAGGTTGAGCATTTGCGACCATTGATCTCGGGTGAACAGGAAGTCGGGCGCGAAATCGCCTGCGTAGCCAGAGCCATTTCGCGAGAGCTGATCTTGGTTGATGCGATTGCCATGGATGTTGTGCATGAAGAGCTGATTGCGATACTTTTCGGGCCACGAGCCGCCTTGGTAGATCATTGCGCCTGCGTGGGCGTGGCCGCCGCCGAGCTGATCGGAGCGGCGGCGATCGTCGTTGTTCCACTGGTTGCCCGTGTAATGGCGATGGCGGGCGATCGTTTGAATGTCGGCGTAGGTATAGGGATTGAAGTGGTTGCCGGCTTGGCGTTGATAACGGGCGTTGTGAATCACATGATAGAGATGCGGAATCACGCAGGCGGTGATGAAGGCCTGGCCGCGATCATTGAAATCGATGCCCCAGGGATTGCTCGTGCCTTCGGCGAAGACTTCGAATTCGTGACGAGTGGGGTGATAGCGCCAGATGCCGGCGTTGATTTTGGTTCGCTGCGCATTGGAGGCGCCAGGCTTGCCAACATTGGATTTGGTGAAGACGCCGTGGCAGCCATAGAGCCAGCCATCGGGGCCCCAGGTGAAGGTGTTGAGCATTTCGTGCGTGTCTTCAAGTCCCCAGCCATCGAGCAGAATTTTCGGCTCGCTATCGGGCAGGTCATCGCCATTGGCGTCGGGAATGAAGAGTAGGTGCGGCGCGGAGCCCACAAACACGCCGCCGAAACCGAGCTCGATGCCGCTGACGAGATTGAGTTTTTCGGCGAAGACTTTTTGCGAATCGAGCGAGCCATTGAGATCGGTATCTTCAAAAATGATGATGCGATCTTTTCCCTGTCCCTCGGGCGCGCGGAAGGGGTAGTTATAGGCCTCGGCGACCCAGAGCCGTCCGCGATCATCGAGCGCCATAGCGATCGGCTGATGGACTTGCGGCTCGCTTGCGCCGACTTGCACGCTGAAGCCGGGGGGCATTTGCATTTTTTTGGCGGCGTCTTCGGCGGTTGCGCCGGCGAGTGGATAGAGTTCATCGGCGGAGGGCGCTTGCTCGATGATGTTCGCGCCTTGAGGGAACTCGGGCTTTTTGGTGTAGAAGCGGAAGTCGTCGAAGTTGACATGGCCCCAGCCGCCTGACTCTTCGTCGATGATGCGAATCTCGGCGACGCGGCCCATATATTTTTCGAGATGGACGATTACGGGGCCCATGTTCTCGGTGTTGCGCCCGCTGGCGGAGAAGACGACCACGTTTTCTTTGTGGCCGGCGATTTCGACGCGGGTCTTGACGGTCGAGCCGCCGCCGAGCAGGAAGCTGGCCCATGGATGCGTGATTTTGAAGGGTTTGGAAACGAGCTTTCCTTTGGGTGGGTCTTTGAGTTTTTCGTAGCCGCCGATCCAGAATTCGCCGGTCAGGTCGGCATGCTTGCCTAAGCCAAATTCGCGATTCTGGCTGATCTCGCCTTTGATCGGTTGTTTTTTGAAGGCGTCGCCGGTGGCGGTCCAGTCGTCGAGCGTGCCCTTTTCGAAGTCGAGGTTGAGCGGCTTGCCATCTTCGCCGAGGGGGAGGATGCCTTCTTCGTTGGTGGCTTTATTGAGCTTGGATTGGGCGTAACTTTGGCGCGCCGAAGCGAGGGTCAAGATCGCTAGACAGAAGATCAGCGTGGAGAGCCGCATGGATTGATCTCTAGGTGGGAGGGCGAGAGGCGGAGGAGCATTCTAACTTGTGATTCCGCTGGCTTCATCCTGTGGAGCTTGTAAATTGAGTCGAAAATGCACTTGGACAGGATTTACAGGATGAACTGGATGGGAACGCTCCCCCCAATTTGAGTATTTGCCCTGAAACGAGTATTCTTCATCCGCGCCGATCGGACCGTTCTTACCGCCTGCTATTTGAGACTGCCCCGCGATGGATTTTTCACAGTATCTGACCGCCGAAAACGTCACTGCCATCATCGCTCTCAGCCTGATGGAAATTGTGCTTGGCATCGACAATATCGTCTTCATTGCGATCTTGACTGGGCGGCTGCCGAAGGATCAGCAGTCGAGCGCCCGCAAGTGGGGCCTGGGGTTTGCGCTCATTACTCGCATTTTGTTGTTGCTGTCGATTACTTGGGTGATGCAACTCACCAAGACGCTTTTTAGTTGGAACGATTTATTGACCGCCATAGGGATCACATGGGATTTCACCAAGGGTTGGCCAGAAGAACAGAAAGATCATTTTCTGCACGTAACCGCCAAGGACTTAATCCTGCTGGGAGGCGGACTCTTTTTAATTGCCAAAAGCACGACGGAGATTCATAAGAAGATCGAAGGGGAACATGAATCGCATGGCGGTAAGGCGGCGACCTTCATGTCGGCGATTATTCAGGTTGGCTTGCTGGATATTGTGTTCTCACTCGATAGTGTGATCACGGCAGTGGGGATGGCGAAAGCGATTTGGGTGATGGTGACTGCGGTGGTCATCGCCATGATCGTGATGATGGTCTTCGCCGATCGAATCAGTAACTTTGTTGAGCGGCACCCGACGGTCAAGATGTTGGCACTTTCGTTTTTGATTCTGATTGGGGTGATGCTCGTCGCTGAAGGATTGGGGACGCATATTAATAAGAACTATATCTATTTTGCGATGGCGTTTTCGTTGATGGTGGAGCTTTTGAATATGCGGATGCGATTGAAGCAGACGCCGAAGATGCCGAAGGATGGGAAGGTTCTTTAGGCCGCAGCAGAAGGTAGGTCAGGCTCCTGCCTGACGGATTTTTGAAGAGGCTCGCATTCGTGTCAGGCGGGAGCCTGACCTACCGTTGATTTGTGAAGACTTTATGTCAGCACCGGACAAACATCAAACCACTCGCGACCATCATTGCGCATCCACTCTTGGCAAGCGTCCGGCCCCCAGCCACCCTGCGGATAAGTCTCCATCGGCGGTGCCGCAGGGCTGCCCCAGGCGGCGAGGATGGGGTCGATGATGCCCCAGGCTAGTTCCACTTCGTCACTGCGGGCAAATAGCGATGCGTCGCCATTGAGCGCGTCGAGTATGAGCCGTTGGTAAGAATCGGGCATCTCGCCAGCGAACTCGCGTTGGAAACGGAAGTCGAGATCGGTCAGACGCAGCTTCATTCCCGCATCGGGAACTTTGGTTTGAAATTGAAGCTGAATGCCTTCGGCTGGTTGAACTTGAATGACAAGGCGATTGGCGTCGATTCGCTTTCGGCCGCCATCCGCGAACAGCATATGCGGCGGCTCGCGGAATTGAATCACGATTTGTGTCGTTCGGCAGGAAAGCGCCTTGCCTGAGCGCAAATAAAACGGCACACCATTGAAACGCCAATTATCGACATAGAGCTTGAGTGCGGCGAAGGTTGCGGTGTTGGAATCGGCTGGGACATCCTTCTCCGCGAGGTATCCGTCGTAGCGGGCGCGAACGGTGTTGCGAGCAAAATCGGCGCCGGTCATGGGGCGGACGGAGCGGAGTACTTTCACCTTTTCGTCGCGAACGAGATCGGGGGAGAATCTCGCGGGTGACTCCATCGCAATCAGTGTCATCAGCTGCAAAATGTGGTTCTGGAACATGTCGCGCAACACGCCAGCCTTATCGTAGTAGCCGCCGCGACGGCCCACGGCGACTTCTTCGGCTACCGTGATCTGCACATGGTCGATGTAATTGCGATTCCAAATGGGCTCGAAAATAGAATTGGCGAAACGGAGGACCAAAACATTTTGGACCGTCTCTTTGCCGAGATAGTGATCGATGCGATAGACCTGCTTTTCACTGAAAACTTTGTGGACAGCCTGATTGAGGATTTTTGCGGTCGGCAGGTCATTGCCAAATGGTTTTTCGATGACCACGCGGCGCGGGCCATTTTCTTCGGTCGCAAGTCCGGCGGCTCCTAGGCCAGCGACAGCGGTCTCATAGAGCTGGGGCATCATCGAGAGATAGTAGAGACGTGCGCCAGCGGAGGCTCCTTCGATTTCTTTGAGCGCTTCGGCGAGCTTCTTGAAATCATCGACACTTTGGACGTCGCCCGGCACGTAAAAAATGCCTTTGGCGAACTCGGCCCAGGTTTCGGGCGAGAATTCTTTGCCGACAAATTTCTCGGTCGATTTGGCAAGTTCAGCTCGCCACTCGTCATGCGAGAACTTGCTGCGGGCGACGCCGATGACTTTGGTGTCTTTGGGGAGTCTCGCTTTGCGGTGCAGCGAGTATAGCGCGGGGATCAGTTTTCTGCTGGTGAGGTCGCCTGAAGCGCCGAAAATCACGACCGATTGGCCCATCGCGGAGTCTCCCTTCCTGGCCGGTGAAAGCAATGCGGCCAGTAGCGTAACAGAATGAATTGTCCCCGCCAGCGCGGCGTGCATTTTCCCCGATGCCTTGGGTTTGCGGATGCCAGATTGCCGTTAGGAATATCGAATCGGGTCGGTCACTCCATTTTCGACAAACCCCTTCTTTCGAAGGAGGCAGGAATCGCAGCGGCCGCAGGCGACGGGGCCCGGTGATGGGTCGTAGCAACTGGTGGTAAGGGAGTAGTCAACGCCGAGTTCCAGGCCTCGTTTAATGATCTCGGCCTTGGTGAGGTGAATCAGCGGGCCGTGAATGCGAAGTGATGGACCGCCGGACATCGCGGCTTTCGTCGCCAAGTTGGCCATCGCCTCAAAAGCCGCGATATACTCGGGCCGGCAATCGGGGTAGCCGCTGTAGTCCAGCGCGTTCACGCCGATGAAAATATCGGTGGCTCCGAGGACTTCAGCCCAGCCGAGGGCGAAGGAAAGAAAGATTGTGTTGCGGGCAGGGACATAAGTGACTGGAATATCGGAGGCGATCTCTTCGACATTATCGTGCTTAGGGACGGCGATGTCGCTGGTTAGTGCCGAGCCGCCAAATTGACGTAAATCGATGTCGATCACGCGATGGTCGCGAATACCGCGCGCGGCGACGATTGCGGCGGCAGCCGCGAGTTCGACCGAGTGCCGCTGGCCGTAGCGGAAGCTGAGAGCGTGGGCGTCAAAGTTTTGTGCCTGGGCAATGGCGAGGACCGTTGCGGAATCGAGGCCACCGCTGAGGAGGATAACAGCAGGTTTTTTGGGGGCTGAGTTGGGCATGGTGGCATGGCGGGTAATGGTGAGCTTTACTTTGCCCCTCCGGGGCACTTGGACTTATTCTAACGTCATCCACGGGTTGCGCTCCGCTCCACCCGTGGCTAAACTCCGGTGCCCCTTTTCGGGGCAAAAACTGGCGATGTTGACCGCCTACGGGAATTTGCTTTCACTTCTTTCGGCGAATGATATGGCACGCAACGAACAACTCATTCGCCAGCATCGCATTCTTCAGATTTTGGAGCGGACACGGTTTGGGCAGACCGTAGAAGAAATCCGCGATGCGCTGGTCGAAGAGCTCGGTTTGCAGTCACTCCACGCGCGGAGTGTGATGCGCGATCTGACGGCCCTTCAGAAAGCGGGGATTGATGTCGATTGCCACAACTCGCAACGCGGGCGCGTTTGGCGGCTGGGTCCGCTTTTCAAGGGCGCGATTAAGTTGACCGCATCGACCACCGAGCTGATTGCGCTTTCGCTAGCTCGCGATCTTTTGTTCCCTTTGGCGGGAACACCCTTTTGGGTTGGCATTGAGTCCTTTTGGACGAAGATGCGGGAAACGCTTCCCGCGCCGGTTTGGGAACATTATGAGGAGTATCGTCAGGTCGTGCATGTTCGCGGGATGGCGACGAAGTCCTATGAATCGAAAGAAGGCATTCTTAGTACGATCCATCGCTCGATTTTGGAACATCGAGTAGTTGAAGTCGAATATGCGGCGATTGGGGAAAAGTCGAGCTCGCGAAAGCTAGAGCCTTATGCGGTAGTTTTCTATCAGTCGAGCCTTTACATCATTGCCGCCGTGCATGGAGCGCCGGACGATGAGGACCGCATTCGGCATTGGAAGCTCGATCGCTTCCAAAAAGCGACTGCAATGGACGAGTGGTTCAAGCCGGATAAGTCGTTTGATCTTCGAATTCATCTCGGCAAGTCGCTGGGCATTTTTTCGGGAGGGCAATCGAAGTCGTATCGGATTCGGATTAGTGAAAAGGCTTCACGATGGGTGCTCGAAGATCCTTGGCACCCGGCGCAGAAAGTTGAAGCTCAAGCGGATGGAAGTGTCGAGCTAACGGTTCCCGCGGTCCATGACTTGGAGATTATTCCACGCGTCATGGCGCTGGGAGCGGAAGCGGAAGTGATGTCGCCTGCGAGTTGCCGGAATGCAATTGCGAAGATGATCGAGCAACTGGCGGAGAAATATACCAGCGAGAAAAAGGCAAAGGGAAAATAGCCGGCATCGACTCTACAAAATCAACATCGCATCGCCGTAGCTATAGAAGCGATACTTTTCATCCATCGCCTCTTCATAGGCGCGTTGCATGAGGGATGCGCCGCCGAAGGCGTGAACTAGCACGAGTAGTGTGCTGCGGGGGAGGTGAAAATTGGTGAGGAGCGCTTGGGCGCCGTGGAAGTCGTGAGGTGGTTTGATGAAGATGTCGGTGGGGCCGGAGAAGTGCTCGGTCGTTCCGCTCTGAGATGCGGTCTCTAAAGTGCGAAGCGAGGTGGTGCCGACGGCGATGATGCGTTTGCCTTCTTGTTTGGCGGCGACGAGTTTCTTGGCGGTGCTTTTACTGACTTTGCACCACTCGGAGTGCATTACGTGATCGGCTACTTTTTCTGCTTTGATGGGGCGGAAGGTGCCGGCGCCGACGTGAAGCGTGACATGTTCAGTCTGCACGCCTTGCTTGGCAAGGGTTGCGAGCAACTCCGGTGTGAAATGGAGTCCGGCCGTGGGGGCGGCGACCGAGCCGGCTACTTTTGCGTAGACAGTTTGATACTGGGCTTGATCCTCGGCTGTCATTTCGCCGTCGCGGATGTAAGGCGGCAGCGGGACGCGACCAACCTTTTCGAGGATCGCGAGCGGATCTTCTTGAATTTCAGGTACGGCGACCCATTCGCCATTTTCTTGCTTGCTGAGCATTCGCAAGACGATCGAATCGCGCGATTCGCGATCTTGCAGCACGATCATTTCGCCAGGGTCCATTTTGCCGCGCGTCTTGCAGAGTAGTTTCCAAATCCCGAGTTCGTCCGACTCGAGGAAGAGGCCAAACCAGCGGCCACCGGTCATTTTGCGATAGCCAACGAGCCGGGCGGGGATCACTTTGGTGTCGTTGAGGACGAGGACGTCATTGGCGGTGAGCAGTTCGGGCAGGTCGCGAATGTAGCGATGTTCGATTGTCTTTTTATCGCGCTGAATCACCATCAGCCGAGCGTCGCTGCGGCAGGCTAAAGGGTGCTGGGCAACCAGCTCGCGCGGTAAGACATAATCGTAGGCCTGCAATTCCGACATGGAGCCGTCCGTGTAAAGTAGGATTCAATTCCGCTGGGGAAGTATAGGCGGCGAGCGGAAATCGTAAACGCCGCGAACGGGGGCCGGTTGAAGCGTTCATGAGACCGATTTTGCTGGTATGTACCGAACTCGAAGTGGGCGGCGCGGAGAAAGCGCTTACGGAGATCGCTTTGCGCCTGCCGGGGCTCGGTTTTGCTCCGACAATTGTTTCGCTTCGACCTCGTCCGGCGGGGAGTCGTGATTCGCTCGTCGTGCGGTTGGAAGAGGCATGTATCCCTGTTCGATTTTTGAATCTTACTCGGACTACGCAGTTTCTCGGGGGTGTCCGGGAATTGCGGCGGCTATGGCGCGAAAGTGAGGCGACGGTTGCCCTATCATTTTTGTTCCATGCCAACGTCTTAACGGGCCTCACTGCGGCAAGGGATCGCGACGTGCGGCATTTTGCTGGAATTCGGGTTGCCGAACCGAGCCGATGGCGGAATCGATTGGAGGCCTGGGCGCTGAAGCGATGTGCAGGGGTGATTTGCGTATCGGAGGCTGTGAAGCGGAATTTCTCGCCTTACTTCTGTGATGAAACGCGATTGTCGGTGATTCCCAATGGCGTCGCGCCTTGGAAGCCAGTCCCGCAAATCGATCTGGAGACGATTTGGATTTCCAGCACTGACAAAGTCATTCTTTTTGTGGGACGGCTGCACCCGCAAAAGGGACTCGATTGGGCGATGCCGCAGGTTGGTAGAGTGCTAGAAAAGGTTTGCGATTCCCATTTCGTCATTGTCGGCGATGGGCCACAGGGTGAAGTGCTGGAGCGACTTGCGCTGGGGAAAGTTTATGCCGAGCGG